>JAICEV010000029.1 GCA_025923975.1 Propionibacteriaceae bacterium | reverse complement strand
TCTTGGCCGCGTCGTCGCTCACCTTGGACTTGTCGATTCCGATCCGAAATACGGGCCGCTCCACGACGATTGGATCGCCGCCCTCTCCGCGCAGTTCACCGCGCTCGGGATTGAGCCGTAGCTGCGACAGTCGGTTCGTGCCGTCGAGCTGGGGCTGCACAATGTTCGGCTGCCAACTTGTCTTCCACTGCCCGGACTCCTTGGCCAGCCGAGCGTCGGTCTCGTACGTACAGTGTTCTGGAACGCCGGGAACGGCCCAGGTGAAGGACAACCACGCGGTGGAAGACGATCCGTCGCGTGAGACAGAAGCGACCGTCACATTCGGCTTCAGCGGCCCCATGCCCGCGATGAGCGGCTGGAACAGATCATTGACCGCTGGGCCGGCAGAGCCGACGAACGGTAGCGGCGAGAGATCTCTTGCACTCAGGCCGGCGGCCAGCGCTGCAGCGGCCCGCTCTGCAGTGTTGCCGTCGGGTTCGGAATTTGGCTTCAGAGGCAATATCCCGCATCCTGCAACCGCCAAAACGAGCGTCAGCAGCACATATCCAAGTTGAGGACGATTTAGCTGGAACCTGTCAGATGGCGCTCTGGACACCGGGCAATCCTGCCATCTTCCGCGGCATGGGTAGTGTCGCGGCCATGGGCATCTACGCTAAGCGTCCGGCGAGGATGATCGGCCAGCTATTCGGAGATGGTTTCGTTCTGCTCTGGACGGTGGGTTGGGCCATCATCGGAATCTTTGTTCACCGGGTGATCGAGATATTGGCCGTACCGGCCCGAGAAACGGCGCGGACAGCGACGCGGCTTGCAGAGAACTTTCGTGAGGCAGCGGCCGAGGCGGCCAAAGTGCCAGTCGCTGGTGAGCAGCTACGGCGTCCGCTCGACGCTGCTTCGGTGACGCTCGGAAACTTGATCACCTCTGCCAATGACCAGGTCACCAGCATTGAACGGCTGGCGTTGATCGTCGGCTGGTTGGTCTTTCTCATTCCGGTGACAATCGTCATTGCGTTCTGGCTGCCGCGCCGGATCCGGTTCTATCGGCAGGCTCGGGCCTCGCAGGTCTTTTTGGACGCGCTCGCCGACCTCGATCTGTTTGCACTTCGGGCCATGGCCGCACAGCCGCTTTATGTGCTGGCAGAGATCAGCGATGACCCTGTCAAGGCTTGGCGATCCGGTGATCGGGCCGTGATCAACCAGCTCGCCGAGCTGGAGCTGAGACGTAACGGGCTCCGGATGCCCGACACCTTGCGGGCTGTATCGAGCGAGGCCAGTATCGGAGGAACGGGGGAGATGGTCCGTTGAAAGGTCAGCAAGTCTGAAACGATCATGAAGGAGCGTGAGCATGTCCGTGAACCGCCACCTGGTCGGCCTGCTGCTCGGCGCCGAGGAGGACTGGCCACAGGCCTTCGAGGCGATCTCGAGCCGTCTCGGTGTTTTCCGTTACGAAGGTGTTGATCACGTTCTTGACACCGAGCGGGTGCGCATTCACCCGTTCAATTTGCGGGACCGCGCTCGGCACCAGGTGGTCATTGATCGACTGGCGTACTGGTACTACCATCCGCGGGAGTGGCTGAAGAAGGTGGCGTTAATGGACGACGCCTACCTGTTGAACTCCCCATTCACCTTCCAGTCGATGGAGAAGCATTCGGCGTACTGTGCGCTGATCCGGCTCGGCATGAACGTGCCTGACACGGTGCTGGTGCCGCACAAGAACCCGATCGACAACGTGCGTTGGGCGTACACGTCGCGCAACTACAACGATCCCTTTGATCTGGCCACAATCGCGGAGGAGATGGGCTACCCGCTGTTCATGAAGCCTTTCGACGGTGGCGGTTGGCGAGGGGTCTCTAAGGTCAGGAACCAGGACGAGCTGATGGCGGCGTACGACGACTCCGGCGAGATGCTGATGCATCTGCAGAAGTCCGTTGAGCCCTTCGATGTGTTCGCCCGGGCACTGACCATTGGGCCCGAGACGATGGTGATGAACTTCCGCCCGGACGAGCCGATGCACAACCGCTACGCCGTTGATCATGAGTTTCTGTCCGCCGAGGTCGGCCAGGAAACAGTCACCATTACCCAGACCGTCAATGCCTTTTTCCGGTGGGAGTTCAACTCCTGCGAAATGCTGGTGCAGGGCGACACCGTGATAACGATCGACTATGCCAACGCTTGCCCTGATGTGGCGGTGACGTCCCTGCACTACTACTTCCCGTGGGCCATGAAGTCGTTGGTCAAGTGGACAGCCTTCTGCGCTGCGAGCGGGCGTCGCGCCAAGATACATGTCGACACCGACCCATGGTTCGAGGTAGCTGATGATCCGGATTTGGACTACCAGGCCAAACTCGTCCGCTACCAGCAGCTGGCTGATCAGCATTTTGAGAAGGAGCGCTATCTGGACTTCTGCGCCACCGCGCTGCCAGAAATCGACGACATGGTGCTTGAGTGGATCTCGTCGCCTGACTTCGACCGGATGCTGACCGAGACGGTCACCCAGACCTACCCCGAGCATGAGCGTGAATGGTTCATGGGCCACTTCCGTGGTCTTGTCGGCCTATGGGTCAGTGATCAGAATGCAGTCCCGGCCTAAGGGTTGATGTGGTCGTGTCGCGCTGGGCCACGACAAAGATGCGCCGGAAGGGCAGCAGAGTCCCGTACCCCCGAATGGGATAAGCCTCGTTCAACAGCTCCTGATACTCCGAGGCGAACTGTGCCCGACGATCATCGGGCAAGGCCTGGAGCACCGGCCGGGCTCCAGTCCCAGAAATCCAGCGAAAGACCGGATTCGGGCCGGTCAGCACGTGCAGGTAGGTCGTCTCCCAGGCATCCACCGAGCACCCTAGATCAACAAGATCATCGAGATACGAGGCACCGTCGTCCGCGGCCGGCCACACCACGTCGGCCAGCATTGGTGCGTAGCGGGGATCGGCGGCCAACCGGCGAAGCAGCTGATGACTGGGCTCGTCGAAGTTACCCGGCACTTGAAACGCCAGCCATCCCTCCGGGCGGAGCGCTGAGACTAGAAACGGCAGCAGGTCGCGATGCCCGGGGACCCACTGCAATGTGGCGTTGCTGATGATCACATCCACACTCGTCTCGGGCCGCCAGTCACGCAGGTCCTGCAGCTGAAATCGCACTCGTGGACCCGCGAACTCAGTGGCTTGCATGATCATCTCTGGTGATGAATCCAGCCCGACGATTTGCGCGCTGGGCCAGCGCTCGGCCAATGAGGAGGTGAGCTGGCCCGAGCCACAGCCGAGATCGACGACCAACTTCGGATCGACGGCGCGAACTCTACTCAACAGATCTACAAACGGACGCGAACGCTGCTCGGCAAACTCCGAGTATCTGCTGGGATCCCAGACAGTCACCGACGCTCCTGGTGGCGAATCTCCTCTGGCGTGCTGCTGCACGCCAGAGGGGTCCAAGGGGGTCGTCCCCTTGCTGTTGTTGATCAGTTCCTGCGGTGGTAGGCCTCTCGCCAGGTTGGCACGCCTGGTTTCCAGGCGAGAGTCATCCCGGCTTCCTTAGGGGTCCGGTTGGCTTTGCGATTGTTGCAGCGGGTGCAGGCGGCGACAGTGTTCTGCCAGCTGTTAGATCCGCCGCGGGACTGGGGGAGCAGATGATCAACGGTGTCTGCGATGCCCTCACAGTAGGCGCAGCGGTGATGATCCCGGCGGAGCACTCCACGCTTGGACCAGGCCGGCGTTCGGGCGTACAGGAAGGTTGTCTTGACGTAGCGGATCAAGCGCAAGACCAGAGGCCATGGGTATGGACCAATGCGGTGTCCGTCGCGGGCTTCCTCGACGATCGCGACTTCGCGGACCAACATCCGGATCGCGTGTTTGATCGAGACAGTGTGCAGGGCCGTGTTGTCGGTGTTGAGGACAATCACCGCAGACATTGCCGCACCTCCGTTCTTGGCCCAAGGGTGCACGAACCCAACAACGCTGTATTGGGATTATGGCGGGTTTGTTCAAGGCAGCGGGATATCGCAGCGGTGCGTGTCAGTCGTCTTGACTATGATCGAATACATGTTCGATTATAGAAGAGTGTCACCGGCGGCCACTCCTAGTCGTATCAACGAGCTGCAGCAACGTGTTCAGCGGATGCAGGGATCAGCGATTTCTCGGACTTTGGAGTCATTGCCTGGCCTCTCCGATGTCATTCAGCTCAGGACTGGTGAGGCGTACGCGGTGGACAGTCCGAGCCTGGCGATGGCCATGGTCGCAGGTGCATCACAGGCTGGAGAGTGGATCGGCATCGTGGGAGCTCCCGATCTGGGACTGGAAGCTGCAGCCGGGTTCGGAATCGATCTCGAACGAACCGTGGTGGTGCCGCATCCCGGCGAGCTTTGGCTGAGCGTAACGGCTGGTCTGCTCGATGTAGTCAGCGTCGTGATCGTGAAGCCTTCGGTTCCGGTCAGCGCCCAGCAGGCCGAACGGCTGAAGTCGAGACTTCGAATCAAGGATGCGGCCTTGGTGTGCTGGGGCGAGTGGCCAAGGTCGGACGCGACTTTGACGATCACCGAATCCTCTTGGCTCGGGTTGGGGCGCGGGCATGGTCGACTCACTGCCCGCCGAGTCGTGGTCTCAATTCGCCAGGGCGGACCAGTACGCCGCGTATCTCTCTGGCTGCCGGGAATCGACCAACAGGTTGCCGAGCGTAATGACACGGTGGTGCCGCTCGTTGTGGCTCAAGCGGGGTGAGCTGCGATGAAGACCACGCAACCTGCGCGAGCGGCCAACACTAAGCGAGCGGAGACCAGACATTCTCCGCGAGCGGTCGACACTAAGCGAGCGGAGACCAGACAAATGGCCATCTGGTGCCCTGATTGGCCGGTGGTTGCAGCAGCGGCTCACCTGGGCTTGAGTGTGCAGCTACCGCTCGCCGTCTTCGAGCGCGGTGAGGTATACGCCTGCTCAACCATGGCCAGAGTCGAAGGTGTGCGACGTGGCATGCGACGTCGTGACGCGTCAGCACGCTGTCCGGAGTTGACCGTTCTGGAGCGGAATGAAGCGAGCGAGATCCGAACCTTTGAGGACGTGCTGTCAGCGATAGAAGAGATCTCGGCAGGCGTGGCACCGGTACGACCCGGATTATGCGCACTTCGGGTGCCCAGCCGCTTCTATGGGGGTGAAAAAGAGGCAGCAGCCGTAGTAGCTGAGCATCTGGTCAGTGCCGGGGTCTGGGATTTCCGAATTGGGATCGCCGATGGCATCTTCGCCGCCGAGCATGCGGCGCGCCGGGCTGCACCCCAGGATTGCTGGATCATCGCCCCTGGTGGCTCGGCAGCATTCCTTGCGGTTTTGCCGATCGGTGTCTTGGAGAATGCCGAACTGGTCACGCTGCTGCGCCGGTTGGGCATCCGCAGTATCGGAGACTTCGCCGCATTGACTACTCGCGATGTACTCACCCGCTTCGGCCAGGTAGGCGCTTTGCTCCATCGACTGGCGCGCGGGCTGGACACCCGGCCAGTCGTCTCCCGACGGCCGCCACTCGATGTAAATCAGAGAGTGGCGTTCACACCCGCGCTGGAGACGGTCGAACCGATCGTATTCAGCACTCGGCAGACCGCTGAAAGACTGGTTGCTGAGCTTGCCCACCATGGCCTGGTCTGCACCGAGGTTCGCATTGAGGTGGTGACCGAAGGCGGCTGGACAGGATCTCGGGTCTGGGCCCACTCGCGCTGGTTCGCGGCCAGCGACCTGATCGATCGAATCTATTGGCAGCTGCAAGGTGATCCAGCCCCGGAGCCGGTGTGTGAGTTACGGCTGCTTCCTGAGTCGGTGGAATCACTGGCTGATCATGGTGAAGGCCTGTGGGGGAGCGCGCTGAATGAACACGTCGAGCGGGGAATCGCTCGACTACAGGGCATGCTCGGTCCTGAAGAGGTACTGGCTCCCTCGCTGCAAGGGGGACGCAGTCCGCGAGATCGCCCGCTGCTCAGCGCGTGGGGAGAGCGACAGCCCACACAGCGCAATCCTCAGCTGCCCTGGCCGGGCGCCATCCCTCCGCCGGCTCCGGCTCGGGTCTTCTCCACCCCTCTGCCGTCTGTTGTGCTGAGTGAGGACCACCGTCCAGTAAGAGTCTCGAATCGCGGGCTGGTGACCGCTGCACCCGCGTTCGTCAGCATCGGGGAGGACTCCGAGCTGATTCCCGTCGATGCGTGGGCAGGTCCCTGGCCAATTGACGAGCTGTGGTGGGATCCAGCCCAGGCCCGCCGGGTTGCGAGGTTTCAGGTCACCGGCGTCGACGGCAGCGCCTGGTTGCTAGTCGTGGAGAACGACCAGTGGTGGACGGAAGCGCGTTATGACTGAGTTTCTGCGAGCGGCCGAACTATGCGAGCAGAAGGATCAAAGACATGGGCTGGAATAATCCGCCAATCCCCTGGCGGGAGCTGGAGCGTCGAATGTCCGGGCGGCCCATGCCAGACAACTCCGCGGACAATCCCGAAGGCGACAGCGCTCCTGGGTACTCGCACAAACGGCCCGCGTACGAGCCGGATGAGGGGTTGGTCAAGCGTCCTATTGGACCAGTCGTGCCGTACGCGGAGCTGCATTGTCACAGCAACTTCAGCTTCCTGGACGGGGTGAACGATCCCGAGGAACTGATCGAGGAGGGGGTTCGACTAGGGCTGGAGGCACTGGCGATCACTGATCATGACGGCTTCTACGCAGCTTCTCGTTTCGCAGAGGCGGCACTTGCGTACGACCTACGCACCATCTACGGTGCCGAGCTGTCGCTGGGACTAACCACGCCACAGAACGGAGTTGCAGATCCAGAAGGCCGACATCTCCTCGTGCTCGCTCAGGGCGTCGAGGGATATCACCGGCTCGCCGGGGCAATAACCGAAGCTCAGCTGAGGGGCGA
Organism: Propionibacteriaceae bacterium; assembly: GCA_025923975.1. GTDB lineage: Bacteria > Actinomycetota > Actinomycetes > Propionibacteriales > Propionibacteriaceae > Microlunatus. The sequence continues at coordinate 9,164 of JAICEV010000029.1, read as the reverse complement.
CGAGAAGGGACGTCCCAGCTATCTGGAGGAGGAGCTGGCGGCGCAGTCAGGCGGCAACTGGATGATCTTGACCGGTTGCCGCAAGGGCGCCGTACGGCAGGCACTGATCAATTCCGGCCGGACAGCAGCGGCTGCCGAACTGGACCGGCTGACGAGGCTCTTCGGCCATGATCAGGTTGTAGTCGAGCTGATCGATCATGGGTTCCCGACCGACTCCGATATCAACGACGCGCTCGTCACCTTGGCTCATGATCACAATTTGCCGGTGGTAGCAAGCAACAACGTGCACTACGCCACGCCCGACGGCGGGCGACTGGGGGCCGCCCTGGCTGCGGTACGTGCGCGCAGGAGTCTGTCCGATATGGACGGCTGGCTGTCCGGACCCTGCAGCGCCCATCTGCGGTCAGGAGCAGAGATGGCGCAGATCTTCGCACGCTATCCCGGTGTAGTGGCGCGGACTGTCGAGATCGCCGACCAATGTGCGTTCAATCTGCGGCTGGCCAAACCGCGGCTCCCCAAACTGGATGTGCCGGCTGGAGAAACCCCGATCAGCTGGTTGCGTGAACTGACCCGCCAAGGTGCAGACGAGCGCTATGCACACATCCGCTCCGAAGCCGAGGAGCGGTTGGGCAAAGAGCTGGCAGTGATCGAGGACAAGGACTTCCCTGGCTACTTCTTGATCGTTCACGACATGGTGAAGTTTGCACGCGACAAGGGGATTCTCTGCCAGGGCAGAGGGTCGGCGGCTAACTCGGTTGTCTGCTACGTGCTTGGCATCACCGCAGTCGACCCCATTGCGTTCAAGCTGCCCTTCGAGCGCTTCTTGTCGGCAACTCGAGATGAAGAGCCGGACATCGATGTCGACTTCGACTCCGATCGGCGCGAGGAGGTGATCCAGGAGGTCTACCGCCGCTATGGGCGCCGCAACGCCGCCCAAGTAGCCAATGTGATCAGCTATCGGCCGAGGTCTGCGGTTCGTGACATGGCGAAGGCGCTCGGATACTCCACTGGTCAACAAGATGCCTGGTCCAAACAGATCGACACCTGGGGGACGCTTCCGATAAGTGAGACTAAAGATGATCATGGGAGTGCAGCGACTGCAGTCGTGCTGGACCACCAGATTCCTGATCAGGTCGTGGACCTGGCCGAGCAGCTATTGAAGGCGCCACGGCACCTCGGCATCCACTCCGGCGGCATGGTGTTGACCGAGCGTCCGGTAGGTGAAGTCTGTCCGATCGAGCGCGGCCGGATGGACAACCGAACCGTGCTGCAGTGGGACAAGGACAGCTGCGCCTGGATGGGACTGGTGAAGTTCGACTTCCTGGGGCTGGGAATCCTGGCCGCCATCCAGTACACCTTCGACCTGGTAGCGACGAGGGTGGAGGAGCGCTGGACGCTCGACAGCATGCCGAAAGAGGAAGCCGGGGTCTACGACATGTTGTGTCGTGCCGACTCGATTGGCGTCTTCCAGGTCGAGAGCAGAGCCCAAGTTGGCACTCTTCCGCGACTGCTGCCCCGCAGGTTCTATGACCTGGTGATCGAGGTTGCGCTGATCCGACCCGGACCGATCCAGGGCGGTGCTGTGCATCCCTACATTCGGCGGGCGACCGGGCGGGAGGAGGTGACCTACCTCCATCCGGCACTGGAACCTGTGCTGGAGCGGACCAAAGGAGTGCCGCTGTTCCAAGAGCAGCTGATGCAGATCGCGATGGCTGTTGGTGGTTGCACCGGCGATGATGCTGATCTGTTGCGCCGGGCCATGGGGTCCAAGCGCGGCGTTGAGAAGATCGAACGGCTCAAGGACAAGCTCTATGCGGGGATGGCCTCCAACGGGATTACCGGTGCTTTGGCTGACGACATCTACAGCCGGATTCAGGCCTTCGCCAACTTCGGGTTCGCCGAGAGTCACGCGATCAGTTTCGCCCTGTTGGTCTATGCCTCCTCCTGGCTCAAGCTGCACTATCCAGGAGCGTTTCTGGCCGGATTGCTGAGGGCACAGCCGATGGGCTTCTACTCTCCGCAGTCGTTGGTCGCTGATGCGCGTCGACATGGCGTAGCGGTGCTACGTCCCGACATCATGCAGTCTGAGGTCGATGCCGATCTTGAACTGCTCGACCCTGAGCGCAGTAACCCAACCGGGCTTGACAGTTGCCTGCAGCGTGTTCAACTCGAGGTAGGTCCCTTTGTACGGTCTGCTCCCGACCGAACCCTCGAGCACCGTCGTGATGGCAACTTCGCAGTCAGGCTGGGACTCACCGAGGTGCAAGGCATCGGCCGCGAGCTGGCAGAGCGGATCGTTCTGGAGCGCCGTAAGGAGACGTTTTCCGATATCAACGACGTCATACGAAGGACCGGACTCACCGTGCCACAGGCCGAAGCCCTGGCCACGGCTGGAGCCTTCGACTGCTTCGGACTATCCCGCCGTCAGGCGCTTTGGAATGCCGGGTATGCCGACAACGACCAAACCTTGCCCGGCTCGGCCATCGACGCCACCCCGCCTGTACTGCCAGGCATGAGCGAGGTCGAACTCACCCTGGCCGATCTGTGGGCTACTCGGATCTCCCCGGACGATCATCCGGTGCAGCATCTACGTCCGGTGCTCGATGATCATGACATAGTGCCGATCGGTCGTCTTGGAGCTGAGTATGCGGAGCGTCGGGTGCATGTGGCGGGGTTGGTAACCCATCGGCAACGTCCCTCCACCGCAGGCGGAGTCACCTTCCTCAACCTTGAAGACGAGACCGGGATGCTCAACGTGGTCTGTTCGGCTGAACTCTGGAGGCGTTTTGGTCGTGTCGGTCGCAATGCCTCAGGCATGATCATTCGCGGCCGGGTGGAGCACAGCGACGGTGTCACCAACCTGGTGGCCGAACGACTGCAACCTTTGAGTTCGGTGTATCCAGAAGCTAGAGGCATCCTGCCATCAAGGCATCGATCCCGTGACTTCCGGTAGGCCCTACTGGGCGTATGGAGTCTGTGGGGGATAGGGGTGGTAAGCCGGTACCGGGTCGTACTTTGCTCCGGCCGCTGAGCTCGGCAACAAGGCGAAGATCATAATGATCAAGCCTCCCAGATAGGGCACCAGCAGCAGCAACGCCATTAACCCGCTGTATCCAGCGTCATGGAGCCGACGAACCGTCAACGCGAGCGTGGGCACGATGACCCCGAAGAGGAAGACGGCAAACAAGATGAGCAGCGGTACCGCGAGGAGTCCCGGAGTCCGACCTCCGTCCCGGGAGGTCGCCATGCCAACCGCGTACGCCAGTAGACCGAGCACCGTGTAGGTGAGGAAAGTGAACAGCGCCCACCACCAGTACTCGCTGCGACTGGCCCGACCGGCAAACGTCGCGTACTTCTTGAAACCCCGCTTGACTGCATCGACGAAGCCGATGCCGTAGTAGGGCAACTCCAGAGGTGGAGGCGCTGGCTGGGCGGCAACTGATGGCTGAGTCTGATAGCTCACTGCTGACTGTTCCTCTGGTATGTCTGACGATCGACCTTCATAGCAGTCACACAGTATCGGCTTTGGCTGACCTGTCGACCCGCCTCGGAGAGGATCCGTGAGACGCTCTCGGAGTGCGCTTTAATCGCCTGGGCCGCGCTGCGGATGGACCGCTGATGCCGGAGCGCCCTGATGGACTTCGTTTGGTGTTCGAAGACGACTTCACAGCCCCCGAGCTCGATCGAGATGTCTGGCTCCCGCACTATTTGCCAGTGTGGAGCTCTCGTGCTGAGACGGCGACGACCTATGCCATCAGGGACTCGTGCTTGCACCTGACGATACCGACGAGTCAAGGCCTTTGGTGCGCCGGCGACCATATGCCGGCGCTCCGAGTCTCGGGTATTCAGTCCGGCAACTTTTCGGGCCCTGTAGGTAGCACGATCGGTCAGCAGCCCTACCGCGATGGCCTTACGGTCAAGGAGGAGCAAGAGACTTTCTGGGGCTGGACACCAGCGCAGGGTTACATCGAAATGCGCGCTCGTGGCGTCGTTACGCCGAGGTCGATGGTCGGTTTCTGGATGTCGGGTCTGGAGGATGAACCGCAACGCTCGGCGGAGATCTGTGTCTTTGAAGTGTTCGGGGATGCGGTGGTTGTCGGCGAATCAATGGCGGTTGGGATGGGGCTGCGTGCCTTTCGCGATCCCTCAGTACCAGCGGACTTCCAGGTAGTACGCCTGCCCGTCGACGTGGCTGACTTTCATACCTATGCCGTGGACTGGACGGCCGAGAAGGTTGACTTCCTCGTTGACGGCGAGCAGGTGCGAACATGCCCGAGCCCTCCGGCGTACCCGCTGCAACTCATGCTCGCCGCGTTCGACTTTCCGGAGAAGTCTGACGGCACCGATGCGGAGGCCGTCCCGGCACTGATTGTGGACTGGGTGCGCGAGTACCAGCACTGAGAGCTGTGTCGCTACGTCGATGACCGGCCTCCTCGCGTCAGGATGCGGACATGACAGCAGAGGCCACAGAACGAGCGGCGCTGCTACAACGCTGGGAGCGGGCGACCGACTGGCCTCTGATTGCTGCAGGAGTGATCTTCCTTGTCGCGTACGCAGTCCCAATCCTCAATCCTGATGTGCCCGGTTGGCTGCTCGGCTTGTGTCGCTGGCTGTTGTGGATCACATGGGGGCTCTTTGTTGTCGACTTCGTCGTCCGGGTGTCTTTGGCCGAGAGGCGGCTGCGCTATGTGGCCCGGCGCTGGTATGACGTCTTGATCCTCGCTCTCCCTCTCCTTCGCTCCCTGCAGCTGCTCCGGCTAATCCCGATGATCATTGCGCTCAACCGGCGAGCGCAGACGAGGTTGCGAGGGCGGGTCGCGATCTACGTAGCCGGCGGAGCCTCGCTGCTCGCCTTCTGTGCCGCGCTTGCCATACTCGACGCCGAGCAGTCGACAGCTGACGCCAACATCACCAATTTTGGCGAGGCCATGTGGTGGGCCGTCACGACCATGACCACCGTCGGCTACGGCGACCGCTATCCGGTAACTGGCGGAGGGCGCCTGGTGGCCGTCGGGCTGATGGTCGGCGGCATCGCGTTGCTCGGCGCGGTGAGCGCCACGCTGGCGTCCTGGCTAATTGAGACGGTTGAGGCCGAAAAGGGGCAAGTCGAGGATCTTCAGACCATGGTCCTGCGACTAGAAGCAAAGATCGATCAACTCGCGGCCGAGCAGCAGGATGGCTCTGGCTCAGATTGACGCTGTAAGGGTCAGCGTTGAGCTTCGGGGTCCTCTTCGGGCTCGAACGAGCTCCCCTCGCCCTCCGGCATCATGCCAATCTCGACACCAGCTACTGGTTTTTCCCCGCTTTCGGGCTTCTCGACATCGCGGGGATCGGGCTGCTCGTCCTTGCCGGAAGCTTCCGGACCGGTTGTCGTGCTCATGTGCGCTCCTCGGCGAGTCGGGTACCACTCGAACACTACCTCTCCAGCACCGACAGCTGGGCTTGCCGATCAAGCACTGCCACTGCACGCTCGCCACCCTTTCCGCCGACACCTCGAATACCTCCGGGGGATCGATTGCGCATCCACCCGCCAGGAACCACGGGAAGTCCGCACCCTCTATGCGCGTGGCGAAGTCACGCGGATGCCAGGGTCCCACGCCCGATGTCGGGAGTCGGAGCGCTGGGACGCTGAGGCATATGACCTTCCTTGAGCGCAAGCCCGCTCAGGCCAACGGGAACTTCAGCTCAATGCCAGCTGCCACAGCCCGGGGCGCCGTGTCCCGAGTGCTGCGGGAATTCTCGAGGGGAAACGCCAAGCACACATCAGCGCCGGCGTTAACCGTTGCTTGTTGCAGATAGGGCGGGCGGCTCTGCCGTGGGTGAGCCGTCGGCCAGATGCGGTTCGTGGTGTGGTCACGCGACCCGCGGCGTAGGGCACATACACTCATGGAATTCTCACATAACTTGGGTAACGCCCCATTATGTCCGCAACCCAGTTCGGCCTAGGCCTCCTCTACATCGCAGTGGCCGTGATCTGGTACGCAGCAGGTTGGTGGCAAGGCAGGACCGTCGAACGCGACCGGTGGGAAGATCGCGCCGCTGGGCAAGATCAACTGGTGCAGCGGGATCAACAGGGTCAATGGCCGGCAGTGCTGGTGCGTCGCCAACCTTCGAGCGCATTAGTTACTCCGACTTTGGGTCAAGCTCCCGCAATGACGACCCATAGATCCCGGGTGGGATCCCGGTCGGCTTCCCAGCTAGGCGGCCCACGAAATACGCGATGACGTCATCCCTACCGATCCGCATCAGATACTGGGATGACCATGGCTTGCGAGTGCGCGCCAGGTTGCGCGCGCTCGCGGCTGGCCGGCCCTCACGAGCCCAGCCAGTTGAGACGACGCCGGAAAGATAAAGCCGGAAAGATTGTGTGTCCGAGGGGGGACTTGAACCCCCATGCCCTGTTAAGGGCACTAGCACCTCAAGCTAGCGCGTCTACCTATTCCGCCACCCGGACCTGCGGGCTGCTCCTCGCGGGGCGCCCACGAACTATAGCAACTGGCATGGTCCCGCCGAAGGGTTCCAACGGACCGAGCGCGGCCGGCGAATTCCATAAGCCAAGATGAACGAGTGAGCGCGGATTACCGGCCGGAGGCTGAGGTTGTCGAGGTATGCCAACAGCTGATCAGGATCGATACCTCAAACTTCGGGCCGGAACCAGGTCCGGGGGAGCGGGTTGCCGCCGAACGGGTGGCTGAGCTGCTCGACGAGGTGGGCATCGCCAGCGAACTGCTAGAGCCGGAGCCGCATCGCACCTCGGTAGTAGCGCGTTGGGTGCCCGAAGGGGTCGATATGTCGCTGCCGGCTCTCTTAGTGCACGGGCACCTCGATGTGGTGCCGGCCCATGCGGACGACTGGTCGGTGCCGCCCTTCTCCGGCGAAATCGTCGACGGCTGCGTCTGGGGTCGAGGTGCGGTGGACATGAAGGACTTTGACGCCATGGTGCTCAGCGTGATCCGTGCGCGAGCTCGCGCTGGCGCAGCGCCACGACGGCCGATCAGGTTGATCTTCACCGCTGACGAGGAGGCCGGCGCCGGATTAGGTGCCCGGTGGCTGATCGAGAATCGCCGCGACGTCGTGGAGGGTTGCGAGGAGGCGATCGGCGAGGTGGGCGGCTTTTCACTTACCGTTCGTGATGATCTTCGTCTGTATCTGATCCAGACGGCCGAGAAGGGAATGGCCTGGCTCAAGCTGATTGCTGAGGGCCGGGCCGGGCACGGTTCAGTGCGTCACCACGAAAACGCGATCACTCAGCTCAGCGCGGCAGTCGCCCGAATCGGGGCGTACAACTGGCCGAGGAAGATCACCGATCCGCAGCGGGCCTTCCTGGAGGCAGTCGCCGAGGCGTTCGAAGTTGATCTTGATCCGGATCACCCCGAGCAAACTCTGGATCGTCTAGGCAGCATTGCACGCATGGTTGGAGCGACGATGTCGAACACGGCCAACCCGACGATGCTCTCGGCCGGTTACAAGCACAACGTGGTCCCAGGCCGGGCCACGGCTGGCATCGACGGCCGGTTCCTCCCGGGCTCCGAGGACGAGTTCTATGCCACCATCACCGATCTGATAGGTGATGATGTTCGCTACGAGATTATCGCCCATCATCCGTCGGTTGAGACCGAGTTCTCCGGCGCCCTGGTGGAGGCTATGCAGGCCAGCCTCGAGGCGGAGGATCCTGGTGCCCGGGCGGTGCCCTACATCTTCAGCGGAGGTACCGATGGGAAGGCATGGCATCGCGTCGGCATTCGGTGCTTCGGTTTTGCGCCGCTACGCCTGCCGCCCGACCTGGACTTCGTCGGCATGTTCCACGGCGTTGACGAGCGGGTACCCACCGAGTCGCTGGAGTTCGGAGCCCGTGTCCTGGACCGCTTTCTCGATCAAGCGTGAGCGCACACTATATTGGCCGCCAATGACGGTGCGTCGTGTCGAGTACCAGGTGGAGCGAGTCCGGTTGGGCCGCCACCTTTCGCGTAACGCCGTTCGGCAGTTGCTGACCGACCACGCTGAGTACGGCGGCTGGGAACTCGCCCGGTTGCGGCGCTACCGAGATGGCACCCGAGATGCCTGGATCCGTCGCAAGATCATTAGAGTGCCAGCCCGTACTTAACTCACCCGCGCTGTATTTGCTCCGCCGGAGACATCATCAAGCGCCGAAGCAATCTCGGCTGGCAACCTCAGCTCCTCGCTGGCCAGCGCCGGAACCAGTTGGCCAGGGGTACGCGCACCAAGCAGTGGAGCGGTGACGCCCGGAGCGTCGCGTACCCAAAGTAACGCGACCTGGAGTGGCAGCAGGTCCAAACCCTCAGCGGCTCGAACCACTGCCTCCACTACTCCGCGGCTGCGCGGTTCCAGATAAGGCTCGACGAACCACGCGAAGTGGTCGGTCGCCGCCCGTGATCCGCGGGGGGTGCCGTTCCGGTATTGAGCGGTCAGTACGCCGCGACCAAGCGGTGACCACGGAAAGAAGCCCATCCCGAAGGCTCGGACGGCTGGGAGTACCTCGACCTCAGCTCGACGTGCGAGCAGAGAGTACTCAACCTGAGCACTGCTGATCGGTGTGCGACCCGGGAATGCTCGTTGCCAGGTGGCGGCTTGTGCGGTCTGCCAGCCTACGAAGTTCGATACGCCGACATAGCGCACCCGGCCCGTTGAGACGGCGTAGTCGATTGCCTCCAGAGATTCCTCGAGCGGAGCCTCGCCCCAGGCGTGGATCTGCCACAGATCGATGTAGTCGCTCTGCAGCCGCCGCAGCGAACCATCAAGATCACGAAGCAAGGCGCGGCGCGACGTGTCAACGATGCGCTTGCCGTCCCTGATGACGAAGCCCGCCTTCGTGGCGATCACCACTTCATCCCGGTTCCCGAGCTCGCGGACAAGTCTGCCGACAATGCGCTCAGCATCACCCGCGCCGTATGCGGCGGCCGTGTCGATCAACGTACCGCCGGCATCGCAGAACATCTCAAGCAGGGCATGGGCGTTCTCGGCGGGTGTGTCGCGGCCCCAGGTCATGGTGCCGAGCCCGAGCCGGGACACGCGCAATCCGCTGCACCCGACCTGCCGAGTTTCCATGAGGGAGACCCTAATGGGCTAACGGCACTACCGTGTCTGCCATGCGCCTTGGACTTAACCTCGGCTATCTGGTCGGGTCTGATGATCCGCACGGACAG
>JAICEV010000028.1 GCA_025923975.1 Propionibacteriaceae bacterium | reverse complement strand
CTGTGTCACGAGCTCGGCGTGCCGGCGAGCGAAATCCCGCAGGTCCGCCCCGATGTCGGTGCTATCGCCCAGCTGGTCCACCAAGCTCTGGGACCCTGCCTTGGCCTCGTCAATGGCATCAGTCACCACGGCGACGAAAAGGTTGTGCTTGTCGTCGAAGTGCTTATAGATCGTCACCTTTGACACCTCTGCCATCGCGGCGACCTCGTCCATGCTCGTGCCGGCATAGCCCTTCTGCAGGAACAGATCGCGAGCCGCGTGCAGGATTGCTCGTCGCTTCCGGGCGCTGCGGGCCACGACGGGCTGCTCAGTCTGGGTCGCTGCACTCACCACCGCCTCCTCTCCAGCCCGGTCGCTAAGTGTACTGGACAGTACAGGTTGAGAAGCGGTACTGTACTAAACAGTACAGTTCATTATCTCAAAAAGTTAGGAAAGTCGTGATCACAATGCAGCACACGGCCAGCGCTGCGGTGACATCCCCGGATGGAACCGTGATCGCCTACGAGCGGACCGGCCAGGGGCCCGCGTTGATCTTGATCGACGCCGCGGGTCACTACCGTGAGTTCACCTCATTCGGCGGTCTCATTGATCTACTCGCACCGAAGTTCACCGTCTACCACTACGACCGCCGCGGTCGCGGTCGCAGCACTGACACCCAGCCGTACGCGGTTCAACGCGAGGTCGAGGACCTGGCCGCGCTCATCGAGGAAGCTGGCGGGTCGGCCTTCTTGTACGCCTTCTCCTCCGGTGGGCTACTCGCGCTGCACGCCGCCGCGGCCGGGTTGCCGATTGCACGGATGGCACTACTCGAACCGCCGATCGAACGGGACGAGGACCGCTCGGCGCAGCACCTCTTCACCACCGAGCTGACAAGCCTCCTTGCGGCAGCACAGCCCGAACGCGCGGTGGAGTTCTACCTGACCGGCATCGGGGTGCCCGGCGACATCGTTGAGAGCATGCGGGGATCGGCCTCCTGGTCGGCGATGGAGTCGGTCGCGCCCACCCTCGTCTACGACAGTCTGATCAGCGAGGCAACCTCGTTCGATGTACTCGCTTCGGTGACGGTGCCGACACTTGTCCTCGACAGCGAGGGAAGCAGCGACGACCTCCTCGGCATGGCCGCCACAGTGGCCGGCGCACTGCCTAACGGTTTCCACCGCAGTCTGGCCGGTGAGTGGCACGGGGTTTCTGGCGAGGTCCTGGCCCCAGCGTTGATCGAATTCTTCACCAGGCATGAGAGCGGCTCTTAGCAATAGTTTTCGACCACAGCCACTGCCTCTACAGATCGAGTTTCCGACCAATGCGGAGTTTCGACCACAGCCACTGCCTCCACAGATCGAGTTTCCGACCAATGCGGAGTTTCGAACCACAGCCGGGCTGACGATCTGGTTTACACCCGGCGCCGATCCGCAGTACGTTGATCATCTCCTGTGGCGCGACCCAGGGAGGATCAAATGCCACGGTTCACCAAAGAGCATCTGTTCCACATTCGTCCTATTGCGTCGCTGGTCGAGGAGACACACGAAACCGGCCATGAGCTGAAACGGGCGGTTAGCTCCTGGCAGCTCACTGCGATGGGCGTCGGCGCGATCATCGGTACCGGCATTTTCGTGGTCATCGGTGAGGGAGCGGCGATCGCAGGTCCCGCGGTGATTCTGTCCTTCGCGCTGGCCGCGCTCGCATGCGTGTTCTCGGCGCTCTCCTACGCCGAACTGGCCTCATCGATCCCCGTCTCGGGCAGCGCGTACACCTACACCTACGCGACGCTCGGGGAGATCGTGGCCTGGATCATCGGCTGGGATCTCATTCTTGAGTACGGGGTCTCCGTCGCCGCAGTGGCCGTCGGATGGGGCGGCAACTTCAACGAGTTCCTCGAAAACGCCTTCGGTGTTGCCCTTCCGGCTGCGATTTCGGCGCCTCCGTCCGAAGGCGGGATATTCAACCTGCCCGCAGTGATCATCGTGTTCCTTATTACTTGGCTGCTGGTTATTGGCGTGCGGGAAAGCGCGCAAGCCAACTTTGTCATGGTGATCATCAAGCTGGCGGTGCTGGTGTTCTTCATCATCGCGGCCGCTACGTCGATCAACACCGACCACTTCACGCCGTTCGCGCCGGCCGGGTTTGACGGGGTTGTTACCGCCGCGGCGATCATCTTCTTTGCCTATATCGGCTTCGACGCGGTATCGACCGGAAGCGAGGAGGCCAAGAACCCCAGCAAGGACCTCCCTCTCGCCATCATTGGATCGCTCGTCATTGCGACGATCTTTTACATTCTCGCCTCTCTCGGCGCGGTCGGGTTGCTCCCCGCTGACCAGCTGGGTGCAAGTGATGCACCACTGGCAGAGGCCCTGGACGCGGGCGCCGGCCTGAACTGGGCAGCCGCCGTACTCGCGGCGGGCGCCGTCGTCGCCATCACCAGCGTGATGCTCGTCATTCTCTACGGACAGACCCGCATCTTCTTCGCCATGTGCCGCGACGGGTTGTTGCCCGAGCGCTTGGCCGGCATCCATCCGCGGTACGGCACACCTGCCAAACTCACCATCGGGTTGGGCGTGTTGATCGCCATCCTGGCAGCCGTGGTGCCCCTCACAGAGATCGTCAAGTTGGTGAACATCGGCACGTTGTTTGCTTTCGTCCTGGTCAACGTTGGAGTGATCGTTCTCCGCTACACCAGGCCGGAAATGCACAGACCATTCAAGGTGCCACTGTCTCCGGTCCTGCCCATCCTGGGAATCGCCTTCGCCATTTTCCTGATGGCGGACCTACCGCTCTCGACATGGGTTCGGTTCGCCATCTGGCTTGCCGTCGGAGTCGTGATCTATCTGGTGTATGGGTACTCGCACTCCCGGCTCCGGCACCACTACCCCGATGCTCCGGACCTGCCGGACATCGAGCCCGAGGCCGGTGCTCCGGAGACGCCGACTACGGAGGCTCGTTAGGGGCGCACCATGGCCAATCGCGTTGTGATCGGGTACGACGGCTCGCAGGCCAGCGAGGATGCGGTCGCATTCGGGCTGACCTGGTGCCGGTCCACCGGCGACGTCCCGATCATCGCCACTGTGTATCCCGAGGAGCACCCGCTTGGGGTCGGACGCGTCGATGTCGAGTGGGCCACCTACGTCCGGGAACAAGCCGAGATCATCCAAGACAATGCCCGGGCCACTGTCGGTGATGCTGCGCTCTACCGAAACGTCGCCTCGACATCAGCCGCGCACGGCTTGGCCGATCTTGCCGAGGATGTCGAGGCCGTCATGCTGATCGTGGCCACGACGCAGGATACCGGTCTCAGCCGGGCGTTGCTGGGCAGCAGCACCGAGCGTCTGCTGCATGGTGCGACGGCGCCGGTCACGGTCGTGCCGCCGGGGTGGCGGCAGTCAGCACCGGATCGGATCTCCAGCATCGGGGTGGCCTATGTGGACACCCGGGATGGTCGCGAAGCGTTGCGGGTGGCGGTACGGGTTGCCCTGCGAATTCCGGCCCGGCTGACGCTCTACTCGATTCTTGGCCAGTCCTCGGAGCGCTATTCGTATCTGGTCGGGAGGACGGATGAGCAGGCGTTCGTGAACAAGGCGCGCGACTCCTACGGCAAAGCGCTGGAGTTTGCCGCGGCGGGCGTACCGCCAGAGCTGGAGCCGCGTACCGTCCTTCTCGAGGGAGCGGTTGTAGAGTCGCTGGCTGCATTGGGCCCGGATGATGTCGACATGCTCGTGTGTGGCTCCAGAGGCTATGGCCCATTCCGCCGGGTGCTGCTCGGTGGTGTCTCGTCGCCGCTCATCCGCCGGGCACAGCTACCGGTAACTGTCGTGCCGCGGGCCGCTACCGGGTCCGCGTAGCAACTGTCAGTTCTTGGAGCAGGGCCATTGCGTCGGTTGGCAACTCATCTCGATTGCTCAAGCTCCGGGCCGCGAAGTCTGATCTTGCTCGAAGGTGCTTTCTCTGGTCTCCGCCTCCAAAAGTCCAAGAGACTTGATTGCACTGGTCGCGATTTCGTCGGGCGTGCCGGTGACCTCGATGACGACTCCATCTTCGTCGGCTGCTAGCGGCTCCAATGTGGCGAGCTGGGATTCGAGCAAGCTGGTGGGCATGAAGTGGTCGGCCCGAGCGGCCATGCGGGCGCCGATTCCTTCCTCGGTGCCACTGAGATGGAGAAAGCGTACGTTCGCCTGGGCGCCACGAAGAATGTCGCGGTAGCTGCGTCGCAGCGCGGAGCACGTCACTACCGAATCGCCTGCCGTGGCGTCGATCCAGGCCCGGATCGACTCGAGCCAAGGTCGGCGATCCTCATCGCTGAGCGGCGTACCGGAAGCCATCTTGGCGACGTTCGCTGCGTTGTGAAAGTCGTCTGCTTCCGCGAAGGGCCAACCGAGGCGCCGTGAAAGAATCTGGCCGACAGTCGACTTCCCGCAGCCTGCGACACCCATAACCACGACCGCGGTCTTCCTCTTTCCCGCTGATGGTGCGTTCATCCGTCCATTCCTTCCGCTGATGGAAGGCGGCCGTCGGGTTCACCGGCTGGCACACCTTTGGATCCAGGTCGAAGCCGGTAGAGCACCTCACCGGCGTGTGGTTCCACGAACGTATCGGGATCAGCCTCGTACTCGGCGATGTCGACCGTGGCAGGGTCGAGATAGTCAAGGTTCACCGACCGTACGACCTCCTCCGGAATTCCGGTGGCCAACGTGACTTTGACTCGATTCACCTCACCACGCTCGGGATCCCAGCTGCCTTGACCACGCAGATGTGTGGAGTGAGCAAGATCGCCCCACGGTTGGTTTCGAAACTCCTCCCACTGACCGAGGAAGTAGTCGCGGTTGTGATAGCCGATCTTGGTAATGCCAGGATGCATAACCGAGACCTGCGTAATGTGTGGTGCGTAGATGATCACTTCCCCACCGTCTGCGACGATCGGCTCGAGCTTGTAGAAACCCTTGGCCGCCGTCCAGATGTCCTCATACTTCGTCGGCATGATCGACAGCACCCGGCGCACCGGGTGATCAAGGTAGGTGACATGGGTCTGGGCCGAGATTTCCGCACAGGCGGCCCAAGAATCTTCGGGCGTACCGAAAGCGACCGCATGCAGGGTGTCGGTCCCAGAGGCAACCACTAGGCAGCAAGCCAGTCGCCTCACCGGAATCAGATTCGCCGCTTCGTCTATCAACGCTCGCACCGGAGTGACGCCGCTAGTGCCGATCATTTCGGCGCTGGTGATCAGGGCACCAACCCAGTGCGAAAGGTTGATCAGTTCCGGCCCGGAAACCCCCGGAAAAAAGTACTTGTTGCCACCAGAGAAGCCGACCACCTCGTGCGGGAAGACAGGACCGACCACGATCGCAACATCGGCCTCAGCGACATGCCGGTTGATCCGGACCTCGACCGCGGTATCGGTTAGCAGACCTCTAGTAAGTTCGGCGATCCGGTCAGCGCTGATGGTGCCGACTGTGGTGAAGGTTTCGGCCTGCCAGAATTCATGGTTCCGGACCTCCCATCCCGGATACGTCTGTTCCGGCGCCTCAGGCTGGTATCCGAGGTGCCGGCCAAGATGCTCCTCCGACATGCCCTGATGGGTACCGAGTGCAATCAGGACCGTGACATGAGAAGCCTTGGTTAGGCCCTCCCGCATCGCTTGCAGCAGCAAAGGAAGTGGGCAGGTCCTCGTGCCGTCCGGCACCACTAGGCAGACCCGCTTGTTCTCGATGTCGGCATCAGCGATCGCTGCAGCGACGAACTCCGTCACCTGCTCAGGCTGGAGATACTGTCCCACCCCACCGATGACCGCGGCTGTGGCTGTGTCCTGCGCTGTCTCTGCGGTTGTTGTCACAGGGTCACTGTGCCCCTCAGCTCCGGAAAGGCACAAGAAGGTAGCGTTTGCGTGATGAGCGCGCTCACCCTCGAACGCGCCGACGTCATCGTGGCCAGTCCCCTACGCAATTTCGTCACGCTCAAGATCACTACGACCCGACGGCATCGTCGCTGTAGCCCTCGCGACACGCGTGCTGGGCTTGTCGAAGCACGAATCGTCCTCTAGCCGCCGCCGAACCGCTCACCTAAGGTGGATCAAGATCATGACTGAACAGCACGCACTAGTGTGGGAAGGCGGCACTGTCGTTGCCGTCCGACCAGTCACCGTGCCCGAATCCCGCCCCGGGTGGGTGGCGGTGGACG
The DNA here is from genome assembly GCA_025923975.1 of Propionibacteriaceae bacterium. GTDB lineage: Bacteria > Actinomycetota > Actinomycetes > Propionibacteriales > Propionibacteriaceae > Microlunatus. The sequence continues at coordinate 10,276 of JAICEV010000028.1, read as the reverse complement.
TCGCGTTTGCCGGAATTTGCGGCAGCGACCTGCACATCGCGGACGGTAAACACATTCGTGCACAGCCGGGCCAGGTCCTCGGGCATGAGTTCGTCGGCCACTTGGCTGAGCCTTACGGCGATCTGCCGGTAGGCCAACCGATGTTCGTCAATCCGACGGTGCACTGCGGTGTGTGCGAGGCATGCCTGGCCGGTCGTACCAATGTTTGCCACACGCTGACTCTGGTCGGCATCGACTACCCCGGAGGCGTCGCGCCACGTACTGTCGTGCCCGGCTATGGCATCTATTCGCTCCCAGCGGATGTTGATCTTGTCGCCGCCGCATTGATCGAGCCCCTGGCGGTCGCAGTCCGTGCGGTACGCCGATCTGGACTGGCTCTTGGTGATCGCGCCCATGTCGTCGGAGCTGGACCAGTCGGCTGTCTTGTGGGGCTGCTGTCCACTGCAGCAGGCGCAACCGTGACCGTGTCGGAGCCCTCGGCATCGCGCCGAAAATATGCCGCTGAACTCGGACTGACGATCGTGGATAGTCCAGATGATCTTGGTCACGGAGCCGACGTCGTCTTCGACGCATCCGGTCACACCTCCGTAGCCGGCGAACTGCCTCGTTGGTTGCGAACAGCAGGCACCGCCGTCATCGTCGGCGCCTATCACCCCGGACTGCACGGAGTCGACCTGCTCTCGGTGATGTTCGGAGAGATCACGATCATCGGGACACGCATCTATCAGCGCAGCGACATCGAGGCTGCCATCGAGCTGGTGACTACCGGCAGGTTCGACGCACATCGCTTGATCAGCAAGGTCTTTCGGCTGGGTGAGGCGGTGGCTGCCATCGACAGCTTGCGCCGCGGCGAGGGAATGAAGGTATTGATCGAGCCGGGCCAACCGCGAGGGACGTAAGCAGCGATGGATGCCTTTGTGCCAAGCCGAGTGATCACCGCTGGGGAAACCATGGCGCTGGTGGTGCCCCCCGGCCCCGGCCGGCTCCGGCACGCCACAAGCCTCTCGCTGTCCATCGGCGGTGCTGAAAGCAATGTGGCTATCGGCCTGGCCCGGCTTGGGATTCCAGCGAGCTGGATCAGCATGCTCGGCGACGACGAGCTGGGCGAGCTGGTATTGCACCGGCTGCGAGCTGAGGGCGTGGACACCAGCGCGGTGATGCGGATCTCTGATCGGCCAACGGGCCTCTACCTCCGCGAGGAGGTTGCTGGGCGATTGCGGGTGTACTACTACCGCAGCGGCTCGGCGGCCGCCTCGCTGAAACCGGAGGCATTCGACCCGAGCATCCTCAAGGGCGCGGCCTTCCTTCATCTCAGCGGAATCACCGGCGCCCTGTCGCCAGAGTGCGCCGAGTTCCTGCCGTGGGCGGCGAGAACTGCGCGCGACGCTGAAGTTCAGGTGAGCTATGACGTGAACTACCGCAGCCGTCTCTGGGCGCCAGCGGCTGCCCGCTCCGCAACAGAACTGCTGCTGCCGCTCGTCGACGTCTTGTTTATCGGCGACGAAGAGTCGACTGCCCTTTGGGGTTGGGAAACTGATGCCGCCCTTACGCACCTATCCGAAGCGGGCCCAACCGAGGTGGTACTCAAGCTGGGTCCGCGTGGCTGCGCCGCGGTGATCAACGGTGAGCGACTGACCTCTCCCGGCTTTCCGGCCAGGCAGCTCGATCCCATCGGAGCGGGCGATGCCTTCGCCGCCGGTTACCTTGCCGCCACGCTATGGGGCTGGGCGGCAGAGAAGCGGTTGCGCACTGCCAATGCCATGGGCGCCTTCTGCGTACAGAACCTCGGAGACTATGAGGGATTGCCGAGCCGCCGCGAGCTTGACGCCTTTCTCGAACAAACTCCAGATCTAGGGAGATGATCATGACTTCTGAATCGCCATCCGCCCTACTTGCAGGCGTCTACGTCGCCAACGTCACTCCGTTCACCGACGACGATCACTATTCCATCGATACCCGCGCCTACGCCGCCCATGTGCGGTGGCTAGCTGATCATGGTGTTACTGGCATCGTCCCGTTTGGGACCAATGGTGAGGGCCCATCGATCGCGGCCCGCGAGAAGCGACCGGTGTTTGAGGTGCTGGCTGCTGGCGCCGGTGATCTGCAGATCATCGCGACGGTCGCCGAGTCCAACCTGCCGGACACGCTCGACCAGCTCGCTTTCCTTAATGATCTAGGAGTACGGGCGGTGATGGTGATGCCGCCGTACTACTTCAAACCTGTGGAGACGGAAGGCCTGAAGATCTTTTACGAGCGGGTGCTGGCGGCCACTCGACACCCTGTTGTGCTTTATCACATTCCCAAGTACGCCATTCCCATCCCGACCGAGCTCGTCACATCCATTCCGGTATGGGGGGTCAAGGACTCCGGCGGGGAAGCTGGCTACGCCGAGACGCTGCATAGCGCGGGCAAGGGCGTGCTGGTCGGTACCGAAGACGACCTACCTCGCCGGCTTCTGACTGCCGACGGTGCGATTTCGGCTCTTGCCAATATCGTGCCCGAGCAAGTCGTCACTCTCTACTCACACATCCGTGCCGGACGAACGGAGGAAGCCGCAAAGCTGTCAGCTCACCTGCTGCAAGTCCGCGCGATGACCAAGGAGTACGCCTCGCCGGGGGTCCTGAAACGCGTAGCGGAGCAACGACACGGCCACCCGATGGGCACCGTACGACCGCCGCTTGTCCCGGTCTCGCCGTCCTTCGACGCGGAAGCAGCGACCGCGCTTGCGCTGTCCGGCCCGGCCAGTTAGCCGCAGCGGATGTTGACGTCATGAAGGTACTCGTCACCGACGCCGAGTACACCTCACTTGACATCGAGGCTGAGGTCCTGGAAACCGCAGGCCACGAGCTTGTGACCGCCTCCTGCAGGACGCCTGCGGAGGTCATCGAAGCAGGGGCTGGGGTCGACGCGTTTCTTGTGCAGTACGCACCGATCACGGCAGATGTCTTTGAGGCGCTGCCACAGCTGAGACTGGTGAGCCGGTACGGCGTCGGGGTCGATGCTGTGGACACCGAGGCCGCCCGCGACCACGGGGTGTGGGTGTGCAATGTGCCGGACTACGGCACCACCGAGGTGGCGCTGCACGCCGTCGCGATGCTGCTGGCACTCTTGCGCAACGTCGCCGGCCACGACCGTGAGGTGCGTGCCGGGCACTGGGACTACCACCTCGGGGGCGAGCTGCGCCGACCCAGCTCCTTGACCCTTGGTGTGCTTGGACTTGGGCGTATCGGGCGCATGACCGCCGAGCGGGCGGCACCCTGGTTCGGCGCGGCTGCCGGCTACGACCCGTACCTGCCAGATGTCGCATGGCCTGAGGGGATAGAGCGGCTTGATCTGACGGATGTCTTCGCCCGCAGCTCGGCCGTGACGCTGCACCTGCCGTTGACCGATGCCACCAGCGGACTTGTGGGAACCGACCTCCTTAGGCGAATGCCCACAGGTTCGTACCTGGTGAATACCGCCCGCGGCGGACTCGTCGATCTCGATGCGCTGGTTGAGGCGCTGGACAGCGGCCAGCTTGCCGGGGTTGCTCTTGACGTGCTGCCGCAGGAACCGCCGCCGAGCCGACATCCGCTGCTTACGCATCCCCGCGCCTTGATCACTCCGCACGTGGCCTGGTACTCCGCCGAGGCCGAAGTTGAGCTTCGGCGTAAGGCAGCCCAGAACATCGCTGACTGGGCATGGACCGGGCGGCCGACGTACGCGGTCGTTGAGGGCCGCTGACCCAGCGGTGAAGAGCGCCCCAGCTGGCGCCATAGGATGATTGAGCAGTATACTGCTCAATTGAGCCATATATCGCTCATTCATACCATTGATGACTCAATCAAGGAAGATTCATGGATCTAGCCAATCCGATCCAGTCGGTCATTCCGAGTGCTCATGGAGCAGTTCTCAGTGTGCTCGCCCGAACCGATGAGCCGCTCAGTGGTCGTGGTGTCGCTGAGCTGACGAAGCCGAGGTTCGCCCAGACCCAGGTAAACCGCGTTCTTCGGAAACTGGTCGCGTCCGGCGTCGTGTTATTGGAGCGAAGGCCTCCTGCCAACCTGTACCGGCTCAATCATGATCATGTTGCGGCAGCAGGCATCCAGGCGCTCGCCCGGATGTGGGTCACCCTGGTGGCTCGGATTCGAGCCGAGCTGGACACCTGGTCTTCGCCACCACAGGCCGCTTGGCTGTTCGGATCGTCGGTACGGGGAGAAGGGACCGAGCGGAGCGACATAGACATCTTCTTTGTGCTGCCTGCCGGTGGCCTCGATGACGAAGCAGCCTCGGACTGGGACCGCCAAACGGAGATCCTGATGGAGAAGATCAAGGCCTGGTCAGGTAACCCATGTGAGGTGATTGAAATGGACGCCGCGGAACTGAGTGCCGCCGTCGAACGTGATGATCGCCTCATCCGTGATCTCCGCGAGCATGGAGTGGTGTTGGCCGGCCGGGATCCGCGGACCCTCCTGCGCAGGGAGGTCTCGCGTTGACCGCCTTGGAGGAAGCCCAACTACATCTTTCCAAGGCACGAGAGTTTCTTGACGCGGCGGAGGGGAACCGGGACCGGAAGCTGCCGAATGCCGCAACGTCAAATGCAATCATTTCGGCGATCAACTCGAAGGACGCGATTTGCCTCGCACTGACAGGGCGCACCAACAAGAGTGACAACCATGGGGAGGCTGTGTCAGAACTACGGCGAGCTGGTCGCGCCGGTGCTGATTTGTCTCCAACCCTGAATCGGCTGCTGAAGCTCAAAGCAAGGTCTCAGTACGCGCCGTTATCGGTCGCTAGCTCCAGTGCCAACAAGGCGGTGGAGTGGGCGCAGCGAATGTTCTCAGGCGCCCAAGATGTCGTTGCCGGCCGCTGACGTGGTAAGTGTTTCTGATGAACGAGCCGAGGACATATCCCGAAGGTGTCACTTGCTGGGTGGACATCGAGGCAGCCGATGTGGAAGAAGCCGCGAGGTTCTACGGTGTGCTTTTCGGTTGGAGGTTCCTCGAGACTGTGTCGAGCTCGAAAGTCCGATACCTCATTGCCCAACTTGATGGCCAGGAAGCAGCGGGGGTCGGTGAACGGTCCACCGCGAACGACTTAGCAACGCGCTCCGCTACGTGGAACACCTACATTGCCGTCCGGGACATCGACCAAGCCACCGCCCGCGTGGTGGCCGAGGGAGGCCGCATGACCGAGCCACCGTCCGATGTCGGTCAGGCGGGCCGCACGGCATCCTGCCTCGACCCAGAAGGAATTCCGTTCCGTCTGTGGCAGGCCTGGGGACGGCTTGGCGCACAGGTTGCCAACACTCCCGGCGCCTGGAATTTCAGTGATCTGTACACAGCTGACCCGTCAGCATCGGTTGACTTCTACACTCGGGTGTTCGGCTGGCAGTTCGACGACCTCGGTTTCGGGACCATGATTCGCCAACCGGGATACGGTGATCACCTCGCTGCCACGTCTGACCCCGGGATCCATGAGAGGCAGTCCGGCGATTCGGTGCCGCCCGGGTTCGCCGATGCATTCGCTTGGCTGATAACCGCGCAGGGGGAGCAACCGCACTGGCATGTGATATTCACGGTCGCCGACCGCGACGAGTCAGCCACAGCCGCTGAGCACCTCGGTGGGACTGTGCTGTCCACTACGGACAGCGACTGGACGCGAGATGCGCAGATTCGCGATCCGCAAGGCGCGGTCTTCACCGTGAGCCAGTACTCGCCGGCATCGGGTTAAGGACGCAGCGCGCTCCAGGTCGAGACGTTCCCGCGGGAACGTCGGCACTCATTCCGGGGTGGCTCAGTGAGCGCGGGCCGCTCCAGTTGAGCGCGCACCCCGAAACCTAGCCCCCGTCTCATCAGCCACCATGTTGCGGATGATCTTGCGCACCTGAAGGGCTGCGGCGTCGGCGCTGACATTGATCTCCTTACGAGGTCCGTCGGCGTCGAGGACGTCCTGCATCGTCTCGAGAATCCGCTGCACTCGCCGGTAGTAGTCGGTGAAGATCGGCAGCAGCGCTCTTCCTGCTTGCTCACCCAGAGCGAAGTTCCGGCTCACCCGCCAGGCGTGCCGGGTGCGGCCCGAAGAGATCGGCGTGAGGGCGTGGGTGAAACGGAACGTGTGAATCTTTGTTTCATTAGGCGCCGATTCCACACGGACGTCCCAGCGATCTACCCACAGGCCAGGCGTTACGAAGGCGCCGTGCTCATGCTGGACGTGTTCGGCGTCAGCCGGCAGCTCGAGAAGCTCCGCTTGCCACGCAGGAATGGGAGCTGGCTCGTAGGTTCGCGAGAACGAAACCGTGGTCTCGGTGACCTCCACCTCAAGCGGCGGCGGTGAGCTGCGCAGCACAGGCGGCGCAATGAAAGGGTCGACGACCGCGACATGGGTGATGTCGGCGAAGTTCTCATGCAGCAGCAGTACGTCTGCTTCGGTCTCCCACACATCACCGAGGGTCGCCCATCCCGGATCGCTGAGCCACGGCGTGGCGGGCGGTGGCCGTAGCGCCGCCAGCGCAGGCTCGCCCAGCCAGGCCCATACGAAAACGCCGTCTTCATGGACCGGGAATGCCGGTACCCGAGCACCGACCGGTATCTCGCTCTGGGTCGGGACGTGGACACAGAAACCTTGGGCGTCGTAAACGAAGCCGGTATAGCCGGAGACGATGTTGTCCCCCTCGATATGTCCGAGGCTGAGGGGATACGGCCGGTGAGCGCAGCGGTCCTCCAGGGCGACCGGCGTGCCATCGGTTGTGCGGTACAGAACGACGCCGGTATCGAGGGCGCGGCGACCCAGCGGTTCCCGACCGACCTCTTCGCTGGTGGCCAGCATGTACCAACAGTTGCGGGGGTGGACCCGCGGGAGACGGCTGCGAGTTGACACGTCCAGGCTCATCGCTCTACTCCGTTTACAGATCGAGGGTCAGTCGTGGGGAGTTGCACCGTGAAACGCACACCATCATGTATTCGTTTGCCGCCTGCTCCTCCTCGTTGAGAACAGAGTCGCGGTGATCAACATCGCCATCGATGACCTCAGTCTCACAGGTTCCGCAGACCCCCTCTAGGCAGGATGCGAGAACGCTAACCCCTGCGGCCCGGATCACCTCGAGCACGGACTTATCGGGCGGGACCTGCAATGTCAGGCCCGAGCGTTCCAGCACCAGCTCGAAGGACGAGTCAGCCTCAGCAACTGGTTCCTGCGGCTTGGCGGAGAACCGTTCCAAGTGAAGCGTGCCGGGTGGCCAGTTCTCGCAGAATTTCTCGACTGCGCTGAGGAGACCTTCTGGGCCGCAGCAATAGACCAGGGTGTCCGGTTGCGGCGATCCGAGGACAGATTCCAGATCGAGCATGCCCATCTCGTTCTGTGGCACGACCGTCACTCGGTCGCCGTACTGGGCAAGTTCGTCGAGGAAAGCCATTGACGCACGTTCCCGGCCGCCATAGATCAGCCGCCAGTCGGCGGCCGCCGCTTCGGCCTCCGCGATCATGGGCAATATCGGCGTGATTCCAATACCGCCTGCGATGAACAGATATCGCGAGCTGGTAACCAGTGGAAAGTGGTTGCGAGGGCCGCGAACCCGGACTGTCGAGCCCGAAGTGAGGGCGCTGTGCACTCGTTCCGAACCACCGCGGCTGTCCGGCGCGCGCAGAACACCCACTCGCCAGACGTTGGGTTTTGACGGGCTGCTGCACAGCGAGTACTGGCGGGTCAGGTCATCACCCAAGATGAGGTCGATGTGCGCGCCTGGCGTCCAGGCCGGCAACTCGGCGTCATCTGGGGCGGCAAGGGTGAGCACGACAACGTCATCAGCGATGGTCTGCGCCTCCCGCACAACAAGGTCGGTCTCGTGCTCCCGGATGATCGTCTTGGTGGTCGTCACTGTCACAATCGCGTCCGCCTGTCGCAGCAGCCAACATTTGTTTGGATACGAACGATAGCGGTGGGAGGGGCGGGCGACAAGATGTCCTGATTCGCCCTGAGCCCAGAACCGGATGCGCCGTGAGCTCGTCGAAGGGCATCATTCGGATCCAAATTAGACTCGGGCCGTGCGCGCCCTGATGATCCAGCATGATCACATCTGTACGCCGGGCTTCGTCGGCGAGCGGTTTACCGATCGCGGCTATGACTTGGTCCTACACCAGGTGGTTCCGAAAGCCCACTTTCGATCACCCAATGTCGAAACCCAGTTCCCAGCGCCTACGAGCTTCGACGTGATCATTACGATGGGTGCCCCGTGGTCCGTATATGATCATGAAACCATTGGATCCTGGGTGCTGCCAGAGCTCGCCATGTTGCGGGATGCGCACGTTGATCACGTGCCGGTATTCGGGATCTGCTTCGGCGGACAGCTACTCGCCGCAGCGCATGGCGGATCAGTGTCTCGCGCCGGAGCACCGGAGCTGGGCTGGGTCGAGATCGAATCCGACGACGAATCCCTGGTTCCTGGAGGCGAATGGTTCCAGTGGCATTACGACCGCTGGGAGCTGCCCGACGCGGCCACCGAATTGGCGCGTAACGCCAACTCGTCGCAGGCCTTCATTCTTGACCGGAATCTCGCCGTGCAGTTCCATCCCGAGATGAACTCCGCGATCCTGGCTAGCTGGATGGCGACCGGCGGTACTGAAGAGATGAACGCGCTTGGTAGGGATGTCGACGAATTGGTACGGCAAACGGCTGAGCGGGATGCTTCCAACCGAGAGAGGGCGCACAAGCTGGTCGACCTTTTTCTCGATCATGTCGCTGTCCGTTCAGAGGTCGGGCACGGGTGATTCCCGATCACGGGCACGCGTTCAGGCAGGCTGCTGGACGCTTCGCCTCCGGCGTAACCGTTGTGACGACGCGCGCCTCCGAAGGTGCCTACGGCGTGACCGTCTCAGCCTTTGCATCTCTGTCGTTGAATCCGCTTCTGGTCACTGTGTCGATCAACCAATCCAGCGCCTTGCTTGGCTACGTGCGTTCAGCCGAGGCTTTCGCAGTCAGTGTGCTGGCAAGTGATCAACAGCAGGTGGCGGCATACTTCGCGACATCCGGGCGTACGCCAGAGCCTGCTGGGTTTGCGACAGTCTCGACCACGTCTCGGCAGACCGGTGCACCAATCGTCGATGGCTGCCTCAGCTGGTTCGATTGCACCGTCGAGGACATTCTCCCGGGAGGCGACCATGAGATTCTCGTCGGCCGGGTGGCTGCGGCCGGCGGCCGTACGGGCGAGCCTCTGGTCTATTGGGCCGGTGGATATCGCGCGCTGACTGAGGCCGTGCCGTCAGATCGGTTAGCAAATGCATCTGACGGGCTCGCTGTGGCCTATCACCTACTTGATGTCGGCCCAGAGGAGATGCTGGACGCCCAGAGCTCGGTTGAGCCGGCTCTGGCGGCGCTCGCCGCCACGCGCACCTCGGTCGAGGAGTGGGATCGGCTCGAGGAACTTGTTGATCAATCGGAAGTGGTGATCGACCAACCTGACGAGTTCAATCAGCTGGCGCTCGCGTTTCACAATGCAATCGCTGAGGCATCCAGGAACCGCGTGCTGCAGGCCACTCTGGCCAGCCTCGGTCAGGTGCAGTCCATCCACTACCGAGATCGCGGCAGTCGCGCATCGGCCCAGGCCGCCGTTGAGGGTCATCGGCGGTTGCTGACGGTACTTCGTCGCGGTGATGCCGAAGCTGCCCGTGAAGAGATGCGCAAGCACTTGGATGCGGTACGCGGCCACTTGCAGATCGGCTAATGCATTGAGCCCTGAGCTTGTCGAAGGTCAAATGTGATCATGATCTGCTCCCGGCTTTAGCCGGGGCCGGGCCGGTGGAGGAGTTTGTCGTTGGGCAGGTGGAGCGGTCGGGTGCGTTAGGCATCCATTTTCTTTTTCATTGAGGACGTGGCTTGCTATCGAACACCTATTCGAATAGAATGAGGGTATGCAACTCGGGGACCCAACAGCATGCGGTGAGCAGTCGCGGCTGGATGTGGTCCTCGACAAGCTCAACGCCGACCTCACCGAACTCATAGAAGCCGTGGAATCGGGTGGTCTGGATCAGCTGGATGCCGCCGAGAAGGTGGCAGCGCTTCGAGGCCGTCCGCAACAGGCTTCCGCTGATCGACCACAGTGTGATCGGCGACGCCGAGGCCAGCGATCTGGCCGGGTCGTACAGCTTCAGCAACCTGACCAGGTTCCTGACCCGGATCTTGCAGCTGTCCCATGGTGAGGCGGCGGCTCGGGTCCGCGCCGCGGCGGCGGTCGGTGCCCGCAGCTCCATGCTCGGGGAACACCTGGAGCCGCAGCTTCCGAAGCTGGCCGCGCTGCAGCGTG
>JAICEV010000027.1 GCA_025923975.1 Propionibacteriaceae bacterium | reverse complement strand
TTCTTCGCCTGGGCCATTCTCAACACCCTCCTTTGAATCGGTTGGTACTTGGGGTAATCACGCTGAGATGTGGTGCTCTCTCACTATGTCAGCCAGAAAAGCGGAGCACTAGCACGCTGGCTTGGGGCGCGCCCTGCAGCTCGACGGGACGGTGGATTCGCCGTGGCTGTGGATCGGCGGAGCAGGCGGTCAAGTTTCAGTGCCCGGCGCCGGCTACGACGGGCACTTCGCGATCACCGAAAGCCTCGGCATCGAGATGTCAGCACTGACAGTTCTGGTGCACAGGGAAAACGTTCCCGCGGAAACGTTTCTTCGACGATCAACCAGCGGTTTGCGGCGGCTCTTGTTCGCGGGCCAGGCGTTCAGCCCGCTCGAGCTCGTCGATCTCGGCCTGCAAGCGCTCCAATTCCAGACGCTCCGCCTCGAGTCGCTGCGCCTCAAGGCGCTCAGCCTCACGTCTTTGGACTTCAAGCCGATGCGCTTCGAGGCGCTCCTCGCGGCGACGCTTTCGCTCGAGCCGCTCCGCCTCTTCACCGCGCGCTCGCTGCTCAGCTTCGAGACGTTCGGCCTCTGCGGTCCTGGCCCGCTCGGCGGCTCGCTGTTCGGCTGCCGCACGCTCGGTTTGAGCACGTTCGGCATCGCGTCGCGCGACCTCGGCCTGGGCTTGCTGCGTACGCTCCAGCTCCAACCGGCGAGCCTCCGGCCGCGCAGCCTGCAGCCACGCCGCCGTCCTGCGCCGTCGCTCAGCTTCGAGGCCGGCATGATCAATGATCTTGGTGTTGACCGAGGAGGCACTCGTCGCCGCGTACGAAGCACTGGGTGGCAGCGGTGTCCAGGTAACGACCTCCGTGCCGCGGCGCACGACTCCACGGACCTGATCTTGATCGACAGCCGAACCGGGCGGGATCAGCGCAGCAGCTTCTGCCCTCGCCACGTCCGCTTCATAACCACGGTTCAGCGTCAGCAGATCGCGAGCGAGATCCGTCAGCGCCGATGCCAGTTGGACCTGTGCCGGATCTCCCAGACGCTCGGTGAGCCCGCGCAGCAGATCAATAAGCCGGCGCCGGGTGACCAGACTGAGCTCGGCCTCGCCGGAGCCAGCCAAGCGGTCGGCCATGTCTCGATAGAGGCTGAAGAGTGGCTCGGCCAGGCGTTCCAGTAGAGCCGGACTGAGGCGCCCCGGCTCCTCGAGACGACCAGCTACCGTCTCGTCATACAGTTCCTTGGCCGTGTACAGGTAGCTGAGCGCTTCCTCGGTCCTGCCCGCTGCCCACCGGCAGTCCGAGGCGAGCCGATCGACATCCATCGCTAGATAGGCAGTATCGGGCTCGTCACGCAGGCCGGACTCGGCCAGCCGGGCCAGTGCTGCGTCGGCGTACGCGTTCGCCTCGGCAATCCTGCCCGACGCCAGCGTGGCCCGTGCGCTGCATGAGAGGGACCAGATTGTGGTCTGCGGCTCCAGCCGCTGCTCCAATCCCAGACCGCGGAGTTGCTCGCGAATGCCCTGCAGCGATTCGATCGTTCGGCCGGCGGCTTCCGGCATGTTCATGCTCGCCTGAACGGTGGCCAAGTGAACGACCGCTGTGACATAGCGGGCCGCGTCGCTGATTGACGTGTACGGCCCGATCGGTCCCTTTTGCGCCAGCAGCTCACCTGCTCGGCGTACGGACTCCTGAGCATCGGCCGCCGCGGCGGCATAGCCATGACCGAGCAGCCGGTGTGCCGTCAACTGAACCAGGGCGTCTGCCAGCTCCGGGATCCTCGCCGGGTCCGACCCTACCCAGCCGCGGAGCCGCTGCACCAGCGAGGTCAAGGTCTTGCCCTGCTGAGCGTAAGGATCTTGAGACTGTCGTGCCTGTGCCTGGGCCATCATGCCTTTCGTGCCGAGACGCGGCCCCGCCGACTGACTGCATCGACGACGCCGTCGCGCCGTGGCTACCCATTGTCTGACGGCAGCTCAAGTCCGCTGGTGTGACAGTCAGAATCAGGTACGGGTTAACAGGTATGCCGCCCAGCCCCGTGGCCACTGTGGAAGACCGGTTTCACCGGCGACCTGCGTGATCTCGAATGTGCTCGCGAACCAGTTTCCGACCTCGCCCGGATGCAGCGCAATGTTGCCGAAGGGCAAGATCGCGGTCGCCACGCGCTCCCACGTTTTAAGCTCCCACTCGAAGCACCACAGGAGAAACTTCGCTCCCGGCTTTGTCAGCGCGGCGACTTGATCAACATAGGCAGCGCGGTCCTTGGTACTCAGGTCATCGAAGGTTCCGTAGTCGACAAGCAGGTCGAAATCGCCATTCACGTTGGCATGTCGGGTGAGATCATCGACCCTGAAGTCCACCTCAGCGCCTGCTTCGAGGGCCTTGGCCTTCGCCTTGGCGATCGCAGCCGGCGAAAAGTCGACGGCAGTGACCTGGAAACCGTGCTGTGCAAGGAAGATCGCATTGTCCCCTTCACCGCAGCCGAGGTCGATCGCTCGGCCGGGCAGCAGGTCACCTGCTTGGACCAGCTCAACCAGTTCCGAGCGCGCTTGCCCGACCCAGGGCGGAGTTCCGAACCGGTACCACAAGTCGTAAAACAACTTCATCGATGGCCTCCTCTTGCTTGGTGCGCCAGAAGTCCGGCAACAACTGCGGCCGCCTCGTCGGCTGACATGCCCGCTGCTTTGAGCGCACTGAATGTCGCCGGATGCAGCAGCCCTGCGGTCGTCTTTGCCAGCAGATGGTCATTGCTGCCACCGAGGGCCTGCTCGTACAACTGCTGAATCGAGGCCCAGAACGCGGCTTGGGCACGCGCCAGCGCCGGCACCTCTACGAGCTCAGCGCCGAGCAACTCAAACCAGTGCGACGTGCGCTCGAAGAACGCGTACATCGACGTGGTCAACACACCTAGCCGACCGGTCAGCGTCCGGACGCCGTTGAAGATCGTGCTGTTCGGCACCTGGATGTCGGCAAATACGCGATCGACGACGGCTTCGATCAACTGCTCCTGTGCGGCGAAGTGGTTACTGACTGTTGTCGGCGACACACCCGCGAGTCGGGCCACCTCATTCATGGTGGTCGCGCGGGCACCTTGCTTGCTGAACAGCTCGGTAGCGGCATCGACGATCCGTTGCCGCGTCTGGGTTACATGCTCAGACCGGCGCTGCATCGAATACGACCGTGGTGACATGACCGAAAATTAATTGGATGGATAGTCCATCCAATTAAATCACCTAAGACTTCGTAAGGACAAGCTTTAGCCGGGCCGAGAAACGCCAGGATCGTGAGTCAACTCGTAGATGTTGCCGTCAGGCGCCCGAAAATGCACCCAAGCGTTGTCGTGCTCGTCCTCTTCCTCGAGCAGAATCTCGACCCCGTACGTCCGGAGTTCATTGGCTGCCGCATGGACGTCGTCCACCAGGAATCCTGCAACCGGCCCGGTGGTGAAGTGGGGGTTGATCTTGCTCTCGGGCCCAAAGACCTCCACCTTGCTTCCGTCCGGCAGCTCCAATACGCGAAAGCCTGGACGATCCAGTTCCGATCGAAGGCCTAGCACATCTCGGAAGAAGTCGGCTGTGAGCTGGAAGTTTTCGGTGCGCGTGCCTACCCAGGCAAGCTTGATTATTTGCATGATCAACTCGGCTCTACTACGAACCACACGCCTACCGCTGGAATCCCCCCATGGTTGCAGTAGGCGTGCGGTCGAGTGGACTCGAAGCACACGGAGTCTCCAGGGGTGAGCACATACTTGTCGAATCCCAAGCTCAGCTCCAATTCGCCGCTGATCAAATACGCGTACTCCGTCCCGCTGTGCCGCATCAGCCGCCCCTCGGAGGATGAAGCGCTCCCCGGCTGGTAGGTAACGAGCAAGAAGTCCAGGTGGTGATGCGGCACCTGACCCAGCCGTTCCCAGGTGACTCCGGACTCCAGCGTCAGCAACTCGCGATCGTTAGGGGAAACGTGCGGTCCGATTCCCTTGGCCCGGTCGGAACGGAGGTAGCTAAGGCTCATCTTGTCGGGCGCCGGAGGCAAAGCCGCTGCTTCCTCGATGTCCTTGGCGTCGAAGAGGTCCTCAAGCGAGAGTCCGAGCGTCGAGGTGATCCCGTACAGCGTGCTCACTGAAGGCTGGCTCTTCCCAGTCTCGATCTGAGAAATCAGACTGGGGGAGACCCCGACGACACGCGCAAGCGCGCGGATGGTCACTTCGCGGCGGGCCCGCTCGGCGCGGATCCGCGGCCCTATTGGCGGCACATTCGGATCACCCATAAGCGCTCCTCGCGTTCGTGGGCTGCTCGCGTATCGCGCGGTGGATCCGCCGCTGTCGTCGACGCTCGCAGAGGAAAGAACGCCTCCGCTCGCTCCTCCTCCATGTGGCGGCGCGCGATTCCCGACACTCGCAGCCGCTCTAGTCAGTGTTACTGAACAGGCGTAATTTTTATTGAACACCAAACAGACGCGGGGTGCTACACATGGCGATCCGAACGTACGGGCCCAACGCAGTCGATTGGGAGGCGCGGGTCGACGTCGACCGGCTGCGAACTGACCGGTTGCAGCGGCTGAAGCAGCATCTGGACGCCTCCGAGCTCGGAGCGCTGTTAACGTTCGACTTCTCCAATATCCGCTATATGACAGCCACGCACATAGGCACCTGGGCGATGGACAAGCTGATCCGGTTCGCGCTGCTGCCTCGCGGAGGCGATCCCGTGATCTGGGACTTCGGATCGGCAGCCAAGCATCACCAGCTCTACAACCCGTGGTTGGACTACGACCGGAAGCCTGACGACCGCGAGATCTCCGAAGCCGCGAGGGGCGGCCGATCCGGAGCCCGAGCCGGGATTTCCACTCTTCGCGGGGCATTCCATCCGGATGCCGGCATTGCTCAAGAGGTGGCCCGAAAAGTGGCGTCCGTCATGCACGAGCACGGGCTGACCACCGAGCCCATCGGGGTCGATGTGATCGAGATGCCGATCTTGTCAGCACTCCAGGAGGAAGGGCTGACAGTCGTCGACGGGCAGCAGTTGTTCCTTGAGGCGCGCCGGATCAAAACCGTCGACGAGATTGCACTTCTCACCCAGGCGTGCACCATGGTCGACGCGGCGTACGAGGAGCTGTATGCCTTCCTGCGTCCAGGTGTACGCGAGAACGAGTGCGTCGGCCTCGTGAGCAAGGTGCTCTACGACCTCGGCAGCGAGTACGTCGAGGGCGTCAACGCGATCTCGGGCGAGCGCTGCTCCCCGCACCCCCATGTCTACAGCGACCGGATCGTTCGACCAGGTGATCCGGCGTTCTTCGACATCCTGCACAGTCACCTCGGCTATCGCACCTGCTACTACCGGTGCTTCGCCGTGGGCAGCGCCTCGCCGGCGATGCGCGACGCCTATGTCCGGTGCCGGGAGTACATGGATCTTGCCATCGCGGCGGTCAAACCGGGCGCGACGACAGCCGACATTGTGTCGTTGTGGCCCACCGCCGAGGAGTTCGGGTTTGCCAACGAGGAAGCCGCCTTTGCGCTGCAGTATGGCCATGGCGTCGGACTGGCGATCTGGGAGAAGCCGATCTTCAGCCGCCTGGTGTCTCTTGATCATCCCGAAGTGCTCGAGGAGGGCATGGTGTTCGCCCTCGAGACCTACTGGCCCGCTTCCGATGGCTGGTCGGCCGCCCGGATCGAGGAAGAGGTCGTCGTCACCGCCGGCGGCTGTGAGGTGATCACAAAGTTCCCCGCCGAGGAGCTGCTGATCGCCGGACAGCGTTACTGGACAGTGGGTGGTGAGCTGCCGACACTACGCGAGGCGCAGTCCCATCTGAATACCACAGCGGGCAGGGGCGGGCAGTGACGGTCTCCGAGGACACGTCCATAAGGGTCGACGCCGGACGCCTGCTGGAGTGGTACGAGGAGATGGCGCTGATCCGGCGAACCGAGAAGGCGGCCTACGACCTGTTCATGTCCGGCGAGGTCAAGGGCACCACCCATCTGGCTGCCGGACACGAAGCGGTTGCCGTTGGGGCAAGTGCAGCCCTCCGTGAAGACGACTATGTGTTCGCGACGTACCGCGGACACCACCATGCAATCGCCCGCGGTGCCACGCCGGCCGAGTGCCTGGCGGAGCTGATGAGCAAGGCCACCGGCCTGTGCAAGGCCAAGGGCGGTTCGATGCACCTCACGAAGGCCGACAAGGGCATGCTCGGCTCGTACGCGATCGTCGGGTCGCATCTGCCGATCGCCGCCGGTGCCGCGTGGTCGGCGAAGCTGCGGGGCACCGATCAGGTTGCGGTTGCGTTCTTCGGCGACGGCGCAACGAATATCGGCGCCTTCCATGAGGCGATGAATCTGGCCGCCGTCTGGAAGCTTCCGGTGCTCTTCGTTTGCGAGAACAACCTCTACATGGAGTACACCCCGATCGCGTCGGTGACGTCGGTCCCCAACCCCGCAGCAGACCGGGCTGCCGCGAATGGGCTACCGGCCGAGATCATCGATGGCAACGATGTGGTCATAGTCCACGACACCGTGAAGGTTGCCGTGGAGCGGGCCCGGGCTGGGGACGGGCCGACGGTGATCGAGGCCCTGACCTACCGCCAGTACGGACACAGTCGGGCCGATCCTGCGAAGTACCGTCCAGCTGATGAGGTCGAGCGCTGGATGCAGCGTGATCCACTTCGGATTGCGCGTGATCGGCTGACCAGCTTGGGAGTCGGCGAAGCCGACATTGACGCAGCTGACGCCCGAGTCGCGCAGGTTGTCGATGCTGCCGTACAAGAGGCCAGGGATGCGCCGTTCCCCGACCCGGCCCAGGCACTGACCGACGTATGGGCGGATGGTGGTGCGGTATGGCGGAACTGACCACCTATCGCCAGGCCGTCTCCGACGGAATTGCGCGTGAGATGCGTCGGGATTCGAGCGTCGTCTGCCTCGGGGAAGACATCGGCGCGGCCGAAGGCGTCTTCAAGACCACGACCGGTCTCTTTGCCGAGTTCGGTCCGGAGCGGGTATGGGATACGCCGATATCGGAGCAGGCGATCGTCGGTGCCGCACTTGGTGCTGCGATGACCGGGATCCGTCCGGTCGCGGAGATCATGTTCTCCGACTTCTTCGCGTGCTGCTACGACTACCTCGCCAACGAGATCCCCAAGATGCGCTACATGACTGGCGGCCAGGTCACCGTCCCGCTTGTGATTCGCACCGCCAACGGAGGCGGCCTCGGATTCGGTGCTCAGCACTCCCAGGCAGTCGAGAACTGGGTCTTCACGGTGCCCGGTTTGAAGATTGCCGCACCGTCCACCCCGGCCGACGTCGTGGGCCTGATGGCGTCCGCGATCCGCAGCGACGATCCGGTGATCTTCTTCGAGCACAAGGGTCTGCTCGCGAGCAAGGGTGAGCTGGCACCTCCTGATCATGTTGTGCCGCTGGGTGAGGCGGCCGTGGTGCGTCCCGGCGACGACTTGACGATCGTCGCACTCGCGTCAACAGTGCCGACCGCATTGTCGGCCGCAGAGCAACTGGCCGGCGAGGACATCTCCGTCGAGGTGGTCGACCTGCGCTGTCTGGTGCCGCTGGACGCGAAAGCGGTGTTGTCTTCGGTGGCCCGCACGTCGCGTCTGCTGCTGGTGGAGGAAAACCCCTATCAGGGCGGCTGGGGCGCGACGGTCGCTTCGATCGTCGCTGATGAGGGATTCGAATTACTCGACGCACCGATCCGCCGGGTAGCCGCGGAGTGCGTACCCCTTCCATTCGCGGACGCGCTCGAGGACGTAGTGATACCCACCGTCGACAAGGTCGTCGACGCCGTACGACGACTCGCCACTTTCTAGTCAAACCAAAGAAACCACCGCCGAATTGCAAAGGAGCCGGGGCAGATGACAACCAAGACGCTGATCCGCGGGGGGACGGTCGTGAGCATGGATCCCCAGATCGGGGATCTGACCGCCGATGTGCTCGTGGAGGACGACAAGATCGTCTCCGTCGAACCGAACATCAGCGCCGATGCCGAGGTGATCGACGCGAGTGACAGCATCGTCATCCCGGGCTTCATCGACACCCATCGGCACACCTGGGAGGCCGCGATCCGGGGCTGTGCGCCCAACGCCACCCTCGATGACTATTTCGTTGAGGTCCTGGACACCTTCGCGCCGGTCTACCGGGCCGAGGACGTGCACGCCAGCAACGTGGCCGGGTCCCTGGAGTGCCTGAACGCCGGGATCACCACTCTGGTCGACTGGTCACACATCAACAACACGCCGGATCACTCCGACGCGGCGATCACCGGGCTGCAGGAGACCGGTATCCGGGCACAGTACGCCTACGGCAGCGCGAATCTCTCCCTGGCCGAGTACTGGTTCAACAGCAAGATCACGATCCCGGGAGACGACGTACGACGGGTACGGGACACCTACTTCAGCTCCGAAGACGGATTGCTTACCTTGGCCCTGGCCACCCGCGGCACCGGCTTCTGCATGGAGGAGGTCGTTCGGGCGGAGTGGAAACTTGCGCGGGAGCTGGGCATCCCGATCACCGTGCACGTCTCGATGGGCCGCCTCGCCGGCAGGTTCGCGATGATCAAGACCCTCGACGATTACGGACTGCTGGGTCCTGACACGACCTACATCCATTGTTGCCACTTCAGCGACGAGGAATGGCAGCTGGTCAAAGACAGTGGGGGCAAGATCTCGGTGGCACCGCAGGTGGAGCTGTCGATGGGCCACGGCTGGCCGCCGGTGCTGCTTTCCCGGCGACTGGGACTGCGCCCGAGCCTGTCGGTCGACGTGGTGACGACGGCCCCGGGCGACATGTTCACCGAGATGCGGGCTGCGTTCGGTGCTGATCGTGCCCGGGTGCACGCTGAGAAGTACGAGCCGAACGAACAGGTGCCCAAGGAGGTGCTGACTGTACGAGAGATACTCGAGGCGGCAACCATCGATGGCGCGTACACCGCAGGGCTCGAGGATCGCACCGGCTCACTCACACCGGGCAAGCAGGCCGACATCGTGATCATCGAGGCCAAGTCGCTCAACATGGCCCCGGTGATCGACCCAGTTGCCGCAGTGGTGCTGTGTGCAGACGTCTCCAATGTGGACACCGTGCTGGTCGCCGGGCAGGTCAAGAAGCGCGACGGGAAACTGCTTGCCGATGTCGACAAGGCCCGGGCCGATGTGGAGGCGTCCCGCGACTATCTCCTCGCGGCTACGGCCGAGAAGCAACAGTGAGTGGAGGCCACCTGGTACGTCCCGCCGATGCGGTCGAGTTCGTCGCTCCCACAACCGGATGGGCTGGGGGAGCGACGGGCTACCGGCGCTGTATGGCGGTCGGCGAAGACGATCATGCCGTGCACACCGGGTTCGTGATCAGCGAGCTGGATCCGGGCGGTTCGATCCCCTGGCACGTGCACTCGTTCGAGGAGAGCTGCTACGTCGTCACGGGGACGGCGGTGATCGACACAGCCGAGGGGTCGTACCGCCTCTCCGAGGGCGGATACGGAGTGGTCCCGATCGCCATGCCCCACCGGTGGCGCAACGAAAGTCAGCTGCCGGTGCGCTGGGTCGAGATGCAGGCGCCGGGGCCGCGGTCTGCCTACCAGGAGGACACCTTCGTCGTGCCAGGGCCGGCATACCAGGAGGCGGCCGATATCGATGTGCGAGACCCGCGCGATCGTTACTTCGGAAAGATCACCCCGTCACAGATGGACCCCGCCCAGCAGAGCCAGGACCTGCTCGAGGTCACGGCAAGCATGCGCACTGCGCTGCTCGTCTACGGAGGGATCAATGTGAAGATGATGGTCGACTCCGACCTGGGCGCCCAGCTGTCGACCATGTTCATGGTGCAGTACGACCCGGATGGAGCCACCGGCCCGCACGACCACCCGTTTGAGGAGACGTACTTCTTCCTCGAAGGCGAGGCCGAAGCGACCTTCGACGGAAAACCGGTCGTTCTCGGCGCCGGAGACATCGCCTGGGCCGGTGTGGGTTGCCCGCACTCCTTCCGGAACCTCGGCGGTGGTCCTCTTCGGTGGCTCGAGACCCAGGCGCCGCAGCCGCCGCGGAGGCATTCTTATCGGTTCGCTCGCGACTGGGACTACCTAAGGGAGGTACTTGGATGACTCAGCCCGCACTGCTGGTCGTCGGCGGTACGCATGGTATCGGCAAGGAGATCGCCGGATTCTACGCGGGACAGGGTTGGTCAGTAGTACTGACCGGCCGGGACGATTCGGCTGCCAAGTCGGTGGCTAATGAGCTCGGGGACGACACACGTGGTATCGCTTTGGACCTCTCGGAGCCGGAGCAGGTCGCCGACGCGTTGGCCGACGTAGGCGCAGTCGGGCATCTCGTATTTGCAGCTATCGCCCGAGATACCAACACCCTCGACAACTACAACATTGCCTCGGCGCGATATCTCGTCACCATGAAGCTTTTGGGTTACACCGCCGTCGTCAGCGCGATGCGAGACCGGTTGGCGGAGGACGGCTCGATTGTGCTGTTCGGTGGACGCGCCAAGGACCGTCCATATCCCGGCGGGATGACCGTCGGTACCGTCAACGCCGGCATCACCGGTCTCATGCACGCTCTGGTCGTCCAGCTTGCACCGCGCCGGGTGAACGCTATCCATCCGGGCATCGTCGCGAACAGTCCGTATTGGTCGGAGAACCCTGAGTTTCCCGAGAGGGTTCGTCAAGCGACGCCGACTGGGCGAAGTGTGACGATGGAGGACATTGTCGACGGGGTCGACTTCCTGATCCGCAACAGGTCGGTCAACGGCCTCGACCTGTACGTCGACGGGGGCGGGCTGGTGCCATGCGAGTGG
Source organism: Propionibacteriaceae bacterium (assembly GCA_025923975.1). GTDB lineage: Bacteria > Actinomycetota > Actinomycetes > Propionibacteriales > Propionibacteriaceae > Microlunatus. Next base: position 5,689 of record JAICEV010000027.1, on the reverse strand, counting down.
CACTGGGGGGCGCCGGCCGTAGGGGACGCGCAATGGGCGGGGGGGTGGCGGGCGCCGGCCACGACCTGACGGTGTTCAACCGCACACGTTCGCGTGCTGAGGAGGTCGCGCGGCGTACGAATGCGCAGGTCGCCGACTCCGCCCGGGAGGCGGCAGCCTTCGCCGAGGTGTGTCTGATATCCCTCGCCGACGACGCGGCATTGATGGCCACATACCTGGCCGACGACGGACTGATCGCAGGTTTGCAGCAAGGTGCCATCGTGTGCGAGGCCAGCACAGTTGCCCCCTCGACGGTCCGCAGCCTGGCACCGCTGGTCGCTGAGAAAGATGCGATTCTGCTCGATACGCCGGTTTCGGGAAGCGTCTCGGTCGTCGAATCAGGAACGATCACCGTGATGGTCGGCGGAGACCAGACTGCCCTTGCTCGCGTGCTGCCTGTGCTGGACGCATTTGCGAAGACGGTCTTCCATCTCGGCGACGTCGGGGCCGGCGCCACTATGAAGCTAGTGGTGAATTCCTTGGTTCACTCGCTGAATGTTTCGGTTAGCGAAGCGCTTGTGCTTGCTGAGAAGGCCGGACTCACTCGGGATGCGGCGTACGACGTCTTCGAGGCCGGCGCCGCGGGGGCGCCGTACGTGAAGTACAAACGAGAGGCTTTCCTCCGGCCTGGTGAGGTTCCAGTCGCGTTCAGCCTGGACCTGGTCGCTAAAGATCAAAAGCATATCCATGACCTGGCGCAGCTAACCGGAGCCCGTATGGATCAGGCGGAGGCCAGCCGGCAGCTGGTCGCTGAAGCAGTCGAGGCTGGGATGGGGGAGCGAGATATTAGCGAGGTTGCGGAGTTTCTACGCCGGTACTGACTGGCCGATGGATCCGGATGTACGCCCAAGGCGGCCGCCGCAGGGTCGTCTTTACGCTTGTGCTGCGAAATGTACCCCCGAGCCGGCCTGCGGCGGGTCATCGTTGCGGTTGTGCTGCAAAACGTACCCCCGAGCGGCTAGGCCACGTGCCGGACGGGCTGGCGTAGCACGGTCTTGAGTTCTCGGGCGCCGCGCTTCGGATCGTTCAAATAGATCTCGTGGTGATGACCGTTGGGGACGAGATCGTGCTCTGGGAGGAACTCGTGATGCAGCCGGGCGAGGGTCGCGACTTCCTCGCTGTTGGGGCCAAGGTGAATGATCGCAACTGCAGGTCCGGCACATCCACCAAGACGAAGTCGTCTGCCGACGGCAGATAGAGCTGCTGAGCCTTTTGGACGCTCCGACGACCTAGGTGGTCGTGCCTGTCTCGCTCTTGCCCTTGCGCGTGATCGCCGTGTACGCAAAGCTCAAAATCGCCGCCCCGGCTACGCTGATCACCCACCGGATCCAGTCGATGCCAAATGTGTTGCTACCGCCGAGAAGCCCCCACAACCAGTAACCGATCAAGGCGCCGGCAATGCCGAGCAAAACCGTGACGAACCATCCGTACGCCTGCTTGCCTGGTATCACGATTCGTGCGAGCACGCCGATCACTGCTCCGAAGATGATGGTTCCAATTATGTCGAACATGGCTTACTCCTCTACGGATCAGTGAACCGCGCACTGCGCGTGCTCCATCCAAACCAGTATCCTCCTACCCGCGGCGCTGGGGGTGATCAAGGATCTGAAGGTGCCTACCACCACCGGTAGTGGGTGGTCCACAGACCACACGGCTGGACAGAACCAGCTCGCACTCCCCGGCAGGCTGGCAGCTCCTCGGGATAGCTGTATTCCTCGGTCTCCGGGTCCCACAGTTGATATGTGCGGCGCAGGCTCCAACCATTCATGAAGATTTCACAGTCGCAACCCGCGCCCTTGGACATCAGACGTCTATGCAAAGCGGTAGCCCGAGGTGCCTTCAAGTTGCGGTAGCGCTCAGCCCAGCGGAGTCCAGTGCAGCCGAACTCGAGCATCCGATAGACGTAGCAGTGCATGCATTCGCCCAGCTTCGGCTGCGTTAGCTCCACCGATAGATGTCTCAGCTCACGTTCGATATGCAGCACCGGGGCAAGCTCAGATTCAGCAGTCATGCAGCATCTCTATCGCTCGGCACTGACAGAAAGGCCCAACTGCTCGGTGGCTAGCTCCTTACTGACGCACGAATTTGTGCTGCACGATTCAGCTCGTTGGCCAGCAATATGCCGTAGGTGAATCCGTCGAGCTGCCCGTCCCTATCGGCGCTGATGGTGGCGAGGAAAGCGGCGGAAACGGTGGCATCCTGGTGCTCGCCCAGGATGGTTTGGAGCTCCTCGGCTTCCCGCTCGATGGACTTCATCTGACTGTCGGCTGGTTCTACCAGTTCAGCGGCGTACCGCGCTCGCTTCATGGCCTTTCGTGCCCGATGCAGCTTTTCGATTTCGTCGCCGGCCTTCCGCAGTCGTTTGTCAGCTGTTTGCTTGGCCTTCTCTACATACTTGATGGCTGCTGTGATGTCCTCGGCGGCCGCCTCCGTGAACGGCGGTGCTGCTCGCCAGCCACGCAACAGCTGCACCAAGTGCTTATAGCGCGCGGTGCGCATTCCCCGGTTCAGCCGGTTCACGGCTTGTTGACGTTCCGCAGCGAGAGTCTCGATGATCTTCCGTTCGACTTGTCCGCGAACCTGCTCCTTCGGCAGTTCGGCGATCTGATGGGTCAGTCGGCTACTCAGAATGTCCCGGTCGCGCACCTGACCAAGCAGGTCGGCGTACCACTGCAATTCGTTGTCGAGCTCTTCAGCTGCAGCAGCGTCGAATACATCGCTGAAGATCCGCAGCGTACTGCGCAGGCGGCGAGCTGCCACCCGGGTCTTGTGCACCGCTGGCGTGCCTGTGCGGATTCCGACGTCGTTGCTGGCCAGCACATCGCATTGAGCTGCCACGTACGCGGCCACCAGCTCACCGACTGTGTCCGGCTCAACCGCCGATATCTGACCGTCCAATGCCGGGCCTAGGGCTCGATCCAGTTTGGTTCGACTGGTGCTCGGTGACGCACCGGCATCCTGCAGCAACTTCCGTGCCCGCTTCAGATCCTTCTTCTTGCCGGCTGGGCCCAGCTCCACTTCTATCTCACGCCACGAGTGCAGCGTCGACTCACCATCGGGCGGCCCGGATTCCACCTGATCATCGGCAACTTCCAACACCAGCTCACCGTCGGCGTTGAGAAGTCGGTACGCCGTTCGGGTCGTCACCATCGTTGCGACGGGCTCCAGGCTCTCGCCGGCTCGCAGACCCTCCACGCCTTGCGCCAACACGGCCGGAAGCTTCTTGGCTCGCGAGCCGCTTTGCAGTTCCGTCCGTGCCGACCCACTGGGAACCTTCAACTGCCAGCCGGTCTCTGAGCCTCCGACGCGACGCCGCAGCGTTATTCCGAACAGCCGCAGACCGGCACCCGGGGTGTCGAAATAGGTGTTGTGAAGCTTGCGCACTTCTTGATCAAGATGGCCGCCGGCGGGCAGAAGCTCCGCGAGCTGCGGAGGCACCCAGTCCGAGTCGACCTCGAACTTGTCCTCTTGCTCTGTCATCATTCGCACTCGATCCGACCTCCTTACATAGCAGTCCTATGCCCGCGGACTCAGCTAATCAACCCAAGATCACAAGATCTCACATCAAGGTGAACTACCCACCCGAGGTCAGAAGATCTTGCCGGGATTGAGGATGTGGTGAGGATCGAGCGCGGCCTTGACGGCGCGATGCATCTCGAGCACCGTGGGGGAGAGTTCTCGGGAGAGCCCGCCGCGCTTGAGGAGACCAACGCCGTGCTCGCCCGTCACGGTGCCCCCAAGATCAAGCGCATCGGTGAGGATCTCCTCGAACGCGAGCTTCGCGCGATCCCGGGCCGCCGTGTCGCCAGGCTCCGCAATGAGCAACGGATGCAGATTGCCGTCGCCGATGTGGGCAATGCTTGCGATCAAAATGTGGTGCTTGGTGGCGATCTGCTCGATACGTGCCAACATCTCGGGCACTGCACCGATCGGTACGCACACGTCCTCGGTCAGCACCGGACCCAGCCGCTCGAGCGCCGGATAGGCCAAACGGCGTGCCGCAAAGAGTGCCTCGGCCTCCTCCTCATCGGTCGACCGCGCGGCCCAGGTAGCGCCCGTGGCCTCGAAGCAGGCCAGCATCTGATCAGCGTAGTCATCGCCGATCACACCTTGATCATCAATCCGGCCCAGCAGCACGACGTCGGCTTCGAGGGAGAGACCCATGTTCTTCCACTGGTCAACGGCAGCAAGACAATGCCGATCGATCAATTCCAGCGCCGACGGGACGATGCCCGCCGGGCGACTGCCTGCGCTGCTTCGCCGGCGTCGACAGTCGAGCTGAAGTAGCCGACGATCGTACGCGGCGCGGCGGGAAGCGGCTTGAGCCGCACCGTTGCCTCGGTGATGATGCCGAGAGTGCCTTCGGAGCCGACCATGAGCGCGACCAGGTCATAGCCGGCGACACCTTTAGCGGTCACCCGGCCCAGCCGTACCAGATCGCCGGTTCCTGTCACGACCTCAAGGGCAAGCACATAGTCCTTGGTTACGCCGTACTTGACGCAGCACACACCGCCGGCGTTGGTGGCGATGTTGCCTCCAATGGTCGACCAGGGTGAGCTGGCCGGATCGGGCGGATACCAGAGCCCCTGCTCCGCGGCCGTCGCGCGCAGCTCGTCGTTGATCACACCGGCCTGGACCACCGCCAGCCGCTCCAACGGATCGATCAAGCGGATCTGGTTCAGCCGGTCGAGCGCGATGATCACGCCGCCCTCGATGGCGTTGGCTCCACCGGATAGGCCGGTGCCGGCACCGCGCGCCGTCACCGGCACTCCAAACCTTGCGCAGATCCGTACGGTAGTGGCGACCTGATCACTCGATGTTGCCCTGATCAGCGCGATGGGTTCGCCGACCGGAGCCCATTCGGCCTCGTCGTGGCTCAGACTTCGAGTGACGTCAGGGTCGACGATTAGCGCATCCGATGGCAGCGCTGCTGCCAGCGCCGCGAGGACCTCGGCGCTGTTCATGGTGTCCTCTTTCAGTCGTCACGCCCGCGATGTCATCCAAGCATGGTTCCGATCAGGAGCCTTTGCCCTGACGTTGACCCGTTCCGATGCTCGTCGTTAGATTGGCACTTTTGAGGCGGGCGGGTGAATGTGGCTGAGTTCCTGGACGCAGGAGGCTTCCGGCGGTTGTTCGATGACCGCGCGATTGTCGTCACAAATCTGCCCAGTGGGTGGACGCGGGAACTCGCTGAAAAGACGAATGAGCGGGCGGGACGCGGCGACGCTACATTGCGAACCCGGTCAGAGTTCGACACATTGTTCGCTGATCTTGCCGCTGGGGCGGACACCCTTCGGCTGCGCGACGACACAGGTGCGGTGACGCCGGAAGGCCTGATTGTCCAGCAGCTCCAGCAGGCAACGATCGACGCCGACACCTTTTTCGACCAGCCGCTGTACGTCGTCTCGATTACCGACTGGCCGTCGGGAGAAGCGTTGCTGAAGGAACCAGTGACAGCCTCGGGCTCGGCTCGGATTTCACTCTGGCCAGCCGATCCGGTCGATCAGCGGCACATTCCAAGTCCCGGACCCGAGGGCGTGCTGTTCACAACAAGCACCTTCTCGTTGAAGAGCTCTGGCAACATGACCCTTTACGCGCCAAAGCGCTCCTGGAAGATCGACGTCGAGCCAGGTGACGATGATGATCAAAT
>JAICEV010000026.1 GCA_025923975.1 Propionibacteriaceae bacterium | reverse complement strand
TGCCGCTACAAGAACCCCTCATGGTGGGCGAAGGCATTTCCGATACTGCTCTTCGGGTTGGTCGCCGCAATCCATGCGTCGACCGGATTCGTCTTCTACGTGAGCGCGACGAACTTCGCCATCCGGCGTACCGCGTTCCCAGGCTATGACCTCAATCTGACCCAGGGCGGTGACGAGCTCGACCTGTTACGCCGATTGCGGCGACGAGGGCAGGTTAGCTGGGAGCGACAGAACGTCGTCACCACCTCGGCACGCCGGCTGCAGCGCGGGCTGCTCTACAACCTCTTCGTGAGCTTCTTCGTGTACTACCTGCTGGCTTACTGGTTCAACCGGCTGTCGCAGCGTCAGACCTTCGGGATGGCGCCGGCCTTCCGGCAAGAGCGGCTGCGCAGTTTCTCGTCGGGTGTGGTCCCCCGGCGGGTGGTACTCGGGATCTTGCTTGTTGGACTCACCTCGCTGGGTTTCGCGACAGGTGCTGGGCCAGCGGCCGTCGACAGTCTGGCCAACTTCTGGCACGGACCGTGAGAGCGCTCGCTGCAGCGGCGCGCGCTACAGCGGTCGGCGTTTCCGCACTCGGCGTCGCGGCGTACTGGACCGGATTCCGCCCGCGCTCCCAAATGTTCGGCTCCTTCCCTTACGCGGCGGAGACCGAGGAAAGAGTCGTCGCGCTCAGCTTCGATGACGGACCCAACGAGCCCTACACCTCACGGCTGCTCGACACCTTGGATCACTACGACGTGAAGGCGACCTTCTTTCAAGTCGGGCGTTGTGCCCAGCGCTTCCCATCTACTACGCGACGAGTCGTGGAGAGCGGTCATGTGCTGGGAAACCACAGCTACAGCCACTCGTTCACCCGCTATCTCAAGCAGCCGCGCCAAGAGATCGAGATCATCCGCTCCCAGGAGGTGTTCTATTCGATCACCGGATTGACACCTGCGCTGTATCGCCCGCCATGGCTGTGCCACTGGCCCTGGGTCTTGAGCACTCTGCGGCACCACGGACTTCAGGTGGTGTCCGGCACCTTCGCACATCCCCTGGAAATCTTTCAGCCGGCGGCCGACACGCTGGCTGATTCGGCCGCACGGCTCACCCGGCCGGGCACCATCTTGATCTTTCACGATGGGCTGGAGGCGCGCGGCGGTCCGCGAGATCAAAGCGTTGCAGCCATTGGCCCGCTGATCGATCGGTTGGCCGATCGAGGTTATCGCTTTACCACTGTTGATCAATTACTTGGGGTTCGCGCCTACGCGGGCTGAGTCTAATTGCTCGCTCCGCTCGCTGCGGATCGCGCTCTGGGGTCCGCCTACTTCGTCGGCGCTCGGAGACGAAAAGCGCATCCCCTCGCTTCTCCTCAGCACGGCGGCGCGCGATCCGAGGTCTGATTGCTTGCTCAGATCGCAGGTAATTGAGGTGCCCAGTCGGGATTGCGGCCGAATGCAATGAGCAAGTCGGCCTGCGGATTACCACCAGCGACAGATTGCGGCCTCACTGCTATCGCACCCCCCGAGCGATACATCTCCTCCCGGTTTCGAAACCACTCCGCGACTTCCGCCACGAGCTCTGGGTCGAGCTTGCGGTTCTGACCGGTGGCCACGGCCAGGTCCCAGCCGTGTATCAAGTGGTCGGCGACCATCTGGCGGATGTACTCGTCGATGTCCTCATCGCCGTAGGAAAGATGCACTTTGCCGCCTGCCGGTAGCCGTTCGGCGACTGCGGTCATGGCCTCCTCGGCTGCGGCCCTCGCTGCGCCCTTCGGGTCCTCCCCAAGCAGATCACCGTCGAATGCATCTCCCACTTCGGCGATGGTCATGCCCTCCACCAGCGGCCTGGTCCAGCGATCTTCACTGACGACGTGATTGACGAGTGCCCGTACATTCCACTCGCTGCACGGTGTTGGCCTGGACCAGTCGTCAGACACTTCCAGGACGGTGATTTTCCAGAATTCAACGCTTCGGCGATACGTCGTTTCCAGCCTCATTGCCCACCCCTCGGCCTATCCCTAGATCACAGCGTGCTCGGTCATCACCAATACGTCCAGCCCTCATTTCTGGCAGCTGAATAACGATCGTGGTCGCATCTGGTCGGGATATCGCAAGATCGACCGTTCGACCACAATGAGTTCATGGCGATCCGGCGCAGCCGGGAGCGGCGACCCTCTTTGCTGGACACGGTGGATGGGGTCTTGTTTGCCTTCGCCGGCCTCGCGACCGTCTGGCTGGCCTACCTGGTGTTTCGGGAGAGCATCCAGCCGGGCTGGCCGCTGCTGTTGCTCATCGTGTTCTGGGTGCTCCTCACCTATTTATTGCTGCCGCGGCTGCACCGGATCCTGACCCGGGTGTATGTGCCTGGCTACTTCATCGGCCGAGCCCGGACAAGTGACGGCCTGCTCGGGGACCCAATCAACCTGGCGCTCCGCGGTCACGAGGCGCAAGTTCATGCCGCCATGACACGAGCTGGCTGGACGCGGGCTGACGACCTGAGTCTGACAAGCGGAATGCGGATCTTGACCTCGACACTCAGTCGGCGAAGTTACGACGAAGCACCAGTCAGCCCGCTGCTTCTGTTCGATCGACAGCAAGACTTCGCTTACCAGCAGGAGGTCGCGGGCAGCCCCTCCAAGCGGCACCACGTACGGTTCTGGCGTTGTCCTGAGGGCTGGCTGCTTCCCGGTGGGTACGACGTTGACTGGCTCGCGGCCGGAACATACGACAAGAGCGTTGGATTGTCCTTGTTCACTTTGCAGGTCACTCACAAGATCGAAGAGAACACTGACATCGAGCGCGACTACATTGTCGAGACGGTCAGGACAGCGACACCGGAGGTTGACCTGGAGGTGATCAAGAACTTCTCCACCGGCTACCACTCCCGCAACGGCGGTGGCGATCTGATCATCACCGACGGTGACCTGCCGATCATCGATGTGAGTCGAGTTGAAGTAACCGAGATCGCGAAGGTGGAACACACCGACAGCCGGGACAAGCGACCCGCACAGACAGTCTTCGGTGCTGGGGTGGCCTTCTTCCGCGGTCTAGCCTTTCTGCCTATTGCAGTGCTCTTGTTGCTGCTCCCAGCGCAATACGCGTCAGGGGTGAATGTCGAGGGCGGCCGTCCGGCATTGATTTTGGCCGGAAGCGCGATTGCTCTTGTCTCCCTGATCGATATCGGCCTGGCAGTTGCCGTTTTCTTCGGTCGCAACTGGGCTCGGATCGTGCTGATGTTGTCATGTGTGTTCACCACCACAATCGCCTTTATCGGCAATGCCAACGGATCCGAGGCGGTCACGCTGGCGACCAGCCTTCCAACGGTGGGCCTCAGCATTATGGTGTTGCTCGCACTGTCCAGCCACCGAGCACGGGCGTACGCCGCGCGCGGGCGACACACTCCGAAACGGATCGCCGGGCGCCCGTACGAGCAGGCCGCTATCTGACTTGCGAGTCGCCCGCTGCCAGCCTCCGGTCCATGACAGAGTGATTTCCAAGTCCGTTGTGACTATCTCTGGAGAGGCGGCGCACTGTGACGACCGAACGCAGTGGGCCCGCCCTGCGTCGAATCACCGGCGCACTCTTCTTGATCGGCGCGCTTGCATTTGCTACCGCGGCAACGATCTTGTCAGCGACCTTTGACTGGCCGGACATACTTCGGGAGCCGGCCGATGTTGTGCTTACGAGGTTTGCGGCGGGCGGTCCAAGTCTGGTGTGGACTTGGTTCGCAACGGCGTGGACCTACGCCGTCTTGATCGTGCCGATCTTGCTGCTGCCGTTCGTGCTTGGCCGCCGTGACGACGCAGCTCTCTGGGTTGCGACCTTTGCGGGTGCCATCTCGGTCGTGCTCGCGCTGATTGGGTTCCTGCGTTGGGTGTTCGTGGTTCCACCGCTGGCACAGATGTATCAAGAGGGTGATGCCGCAAATCGGGCCGCCTTAGCGGCAGCATGGCTAGCACAGCATCAATTCGGCGGGGCTCTCCTCGGGGAGCACCTCGGACAGTTGCTAGGAATCGGTTGGTCCGTCACCCTCAGCACCATCATTCTCCGCAGTCGGGTGCTGCCTCGCTGGCTTGGGGTCTTCGGCCTGATCGCCAGCGTGCTCTATCTGTTCAACCAGGGAGACATATTGGCAACGGCTATACCCGGCTTTCCTGTGTTTGATCTCGCCGGCCTGATTGGGAGTACGGGCTGGGGGCTCTGGGTAGCTGCCCTGGGCGTCGTGCTACTGCTCCGCCCGAAAGCCGCCCCCGCGTGACCCGTGCCAACGCCCCGCGATCCGGTCCATAGCCTCCACCGCCGCGGCGGGAGCTGGTCATTGACGCCGCGCGTGAGATGATCCGCGCCGCATGCAGCCTGCCGGTCAGACTGCGCCGCTCGGCGGGGCTCCGCGGATGACTCGCGGGCTCGTTCGGCATCTTCGGCAGGGCCCCCAGGGCTGGCGTTCCGAGCTCTCGGCCGGCTCGGACTCTTCCAGATGTTCATCGATCGGAGCGGCTGGTGCACACCATCGAAAGCAACGTGCGGGGGTCAACCGAGCCGCTGTCTTTTCGGCGGACACCGAATCTCCGCCGTTGTGCCTGCCGCCGTAAATCCCGGCAACATCGGCGTCTCCTTCGACGTGTTGTCCTACGCCGGAGTTCTCAGCGTCACCGCGGTCGCGGATCCCGACATCGTCATGGAGCTGGACCCGCTCACCGAGGCCCTGAGCACCGCGTTCAGACGCCTAATCGACGCTTCTTGATCTTGAGGCTGCGCTATTGACCGATGCGCCCGTCGATCCGTTCCCGCAACAGGTCTGCATGGCCGTTGTGGCGGGCGTACTCCTCGATCATGTGGACCAGAAGCTCTCGCAATGAGATCGGTTGATCCGCCCCGTCACGACCGACGAAGTTCAGGTCAGTGTCACGGGCAAATTGCTCCGCGAAACCGACCTCCTCCTCCCATGCGGCCCACGCGTCATCGACGACCGCTCCATCGGCCACAGCACCGTTGAAGTCGCCGTCAGGATCATCCTCGGATTGATAGCGATTGGGTACGTCCTGGCCCGCGAACCGTTGCCGGAACCATTTGCGTTCGACCTCAGCCAGGTGTCGTACCAGACCAAGCAGCGACATCGTTGACGGCTCAACGGCACGACGGGCGAGTTGATCAGCATCCAAGCCCTCACACTTGAGCTGCAACGTGAGGCGCTGGGCGCGCAGGTACTCGGTCAGCGTGGCACGCTCGTCGATGAGTGAGACATCTCCCTCCCGGGGATCAGACTCTGGATCGATGAACCTGTCGGCGCGGTGCTGCGGCTTCGTCACGGGGCCATGGTCGCCGCACGACGCCCACGACGGCAACTCAGTGAGGGATTCGGAGATGATTTCTCACCGCAGCGCAAGTCAGTACAGAGCAAGCGAAATAGACGATCGTCCAAGGAGTTGCAGTGCGTGCACTTGTCGTTACCCAGAACATCACTGTCGACGGCTCGATCGAGATGCTTGCAGACTGGTTCGACCCCGAAGGACAAGGCGATCAGTCAGACCTGCTTGAGGAGCTGCACCGACAGGACAGCCGAAGCGATGCGTTCCTCACCGGCCGTCAAACCTTCGAAGATCTGCGAAGCTACTGGCCGAAGCAGTCGGACGACACGAGTGGCATCACAAAGTATCTGAACGAAGTCCGAAAGTACGTAGTGTCCTCGACCATCACAGATCCCCAATGGGAGAACACCACCATCCTCTCGGGAGATCCCGTCCAGCAAGTACAAGAGTTGAAGGAGCAGCAGGGGCAGGACATCGTAGTCACCGGCAGCATCACCTTGTGCCACACCTTGATCAATGCCGGCCTGGTCGACGAGTACCGGCTATTTGTCTATCCCGCCGTACAGGGCCGGGGTCGCCGGCTATTTCCAGATGGCTTTGAGGTCCCGTGGCTGAGGCTGCTTGAGGCACGAAGCTTCCGCAGCGGCGTCACGTACTCCCGCTACCGTCCCGAGTGATCACCGCACAATGGCTTGAATCGCCGCCGGCCAGTGCAATTGGACACCCATCGAGACAAGCGAGCGTTGGAAATCAGCAAGTGCGGCTGGATTGCTGCGTACGCTCCGGGGACTCACACGACGGCTGAGGCAGAATGCGGCCAGGGCACCGGCCGCCTCGCCGACGTTCCATTCCACGGGATGAAGCCGGTAACAGCCATTGGTGACATGGGTGACGCCCAGACACTTGCCGGCCGCCAGCAGGTTCTCCACTCGCTGCGGGAGCAACGCGCCCAATGGGATCTGAAATGGATAGGTCGCGATATCAAGGTATCCGCGTCCTGCAGCGCTGGGATGGAGGTCTATCCGGTAACAGCCGACGCCGACGGTGTCGGGAAGGCCGCTGCGCGATCGGCGCCCGGACGAGCCTCTACCCCGACGTGCGTTTCCAAGACGGTGAACTCGGCGGCGATCCGGCGGCCCTCCCGAACGTACGCGGTCGCCGCCAGGCCGTCCGGAGTACCAAGCACTTCCGGACAGAGCCGCAGCTCGGGATATCCCAATCCGCCGTCAGGACGCGGTGCATCCGTCTGCAACCAGTACACAAAGCAGAGCGACAACTGCCGAGCTCTTGCCAAGGTGACGCGCCGCTCCGCCTCGGTGCCTCCGACTAGCGGAGTCAGCCAGTAATCGACCTGCGGCCAGTTGACTAGGGTCACATCTGACACTGCATCGACGTAGTGGCCGCCATATCGAATGCGACGAAATGTCCAAAGGTCCTGATCCCCGGAATCGGAGAACAGCGGTCGTCTTAGAGGCCTGCCCGTCTCTGGTCCCTGGGTCACCCAGCCCAGCTGAGGCCCCGGCCAGAACTCGGCCCGATAGCGCCGCCAGAATTCGTACGCCTCAGGCCGCTCGATGATCTGGTCCTCGCCGGGTCGCCACTCCAACGCCGCGCACCATGTGATCGCCTGCTGGTCCGATGGGTCGGGCGGGCCGTCCAGGGCATGCGGCTCACCGGTAGTCTCGACGGATTCTGCGCCAATGATCGACTCGCACCCTGTCAACGGGAGTAGGTCGCCTTCATCGGTGGCATCAAGAACGTAGCTGGCGGTGATTGTCATGTTCTCCGACGTGTGCGAATCCTGGACGGTGACTGCTGCAATCTGATCGCCATTCATCGCCGCATCCACCGGTCGATGACGCATCAGGCAACGGAGCAGGCCGCGCGCCTGGGTCGGGCGCACCAGATCGTCTAGTACGTCGCGAAAGACCACCGGCTCCGCGCTGAGATTGCTCACCCAGGCTGCACCAGGATTGAGCAGCGGGTCTTGCTTCGCGCTTTCGGTCAGCCGTCTGGTTCGCTTATAGCGTGCCCGCAATGCTTCACGCAGCTGCCGGTAGCGGGCCGTGGTGCCAGTTCGCTCCACCCATGGATGCTCATCCGGGGGCACCGCCTGAGTGGTGAGTTGACCACCCAGCCAGCTCCCGGCCTCGGTCAGCACCACCTGGCGACCAAGGTCGCTGGCAGCGAGTGCAGCCGCCACGCCGCCGCAGCCACCTCCAACAATCAGCACCTCGCAGGCCAGCTCCATGAGCCTCCTTGACTTAAGCGCGCTGCTCCGCTAGTCGTTGCTGGAACTGGGGTTTCTGGGAAGCTGACGCCCCGACAACGACCTGTGATGGATGCAGACGCAGCATATCGACGCCTGCATGTTCGTGCCCTAATCGATGCCAACCGCCGCGGCAACCGAAGGTGATCAAGAAGCGATGACCACTCGTGCACGAGTCCTGACTCTCAACTGTCGCAACGAGAATGCGATGGAGCTATTCCCGAGCCGACGCTGGACTCGACGCCGGCCACACTTGATCAAGTTCATCAAAGACTGCGCACCTTCGGTGATCGGCGTGCAGGAGTGCACGAACAACATGGCGGCGCAGATCACCGAAGGTCTGGGGCCGAACTGGACGTTCTGGGGATCGGGCACTGCCAAGATCATTTGGGACGCAGTCAAGTGGGTAGCCCTTGATCAATTTCAGGCGGGGTTGCCTTACAGGCATCTCGGCCTCACTAGGCAGCGTCCGATCACCATGCTCAAGTTGCAGTCAATCAAGACCGGCGAGTTTGCGTGGTTTGTCGACACCCACCTTGTCGTAAACATCCCGGACGAAGAGCCAATCCGCCAGCAGCAGATAAGGCACGCGATCACATTGATCGAGGAGCGACCCGATCATGAGCGGGTGATCTTCTTTGGCGACTTCAACTCGGTGCCAACAGATGCCAGCGTCCGTAAGATCGCCAGCAATGCCGGTTACAGGCATCTGCGCGCGAAGCTGTCACCGACCATGATCACACGACGTACCTATAACACATTCAACGGTTGGAAAATCACGAAGCGCGAGAGCAGGTGGATTGATGACGTGCTGACGTCGTCAGCCGTCAAACCGTACACTGCTGCGATCATGCTCACTGATTCGACAAAATTCCCGATCGCAGCCAGTGATCATAACGGCGTATTTGCGAAGGTGCAGTTTGGACTGCCCCCAAGTCCTTGACCGACGGTGCAGGTGAATGCCGCCCAACAGTCATGACGTCGAGATTTTGGCGTCTCAGGTCGGCGTACGGGTGCGCGCGAGCATGGCAGCTCGAGCAGCGATCTCCGCCTCAGGTGAAGCGCCCAGCGCGTCCAGCCCCAGAAGCGCCGCGCCGACCACCGGAGGGTCGTCCACGACCAGCAGATTGGCGCGTGGAGCGTATGCAGCCACCCGCCGCGATACTCCTTCCATCAGCTGAGGATGACGGGTGGCAAGCACCCCACCTCCGAGCACCACGTCGGTCGGCTGATCACGCAGAGCGAGCCGGTCAACGGCAGCCCGTACGAACAGGAACACCTCTTCCGCCTGCCGATCCACGACCGCTCTGGCAGGTCCATCACCCAGCTCCGCAACACGCAGTAGCACTGGCACCAGTTCATGGAGCCGGCCGCGAGGCATCTCACCGAAGTGCAGTGCCGCGGTCACATCCACGACCGATGGTGTGTCGAAATGCTGCATGATGGCCTCGCGCAACGCAGTGGGTTGCCCACGTCCGTCCTCGGCGCGCACCGCAAGGAAAAGCGCTTCAGTGCCCAGCGCCGCACCGCCGCCCCAGTCACCGGAGATGACCCCAACTGATGGAAAGCGGAGGATGTCACCTGCGGCGGAGACCCCGACACAATTGATGCCCGCGCCGCAGACCACGGCGATCCGGTTGGCAGCGCTGGTGCCGGCACGCAGCAGCGCGAAGGTGTCATTGTCCAGGGACACTTCTGCTGCCCAGCCGGCGAGTAAGACCCGGCCAAGCAGCATCTCAACCTCCCGCGGGAAGTCGGCCCCGGCGAGGTACACAGCAGCGTGCTGAGCAGGGCAAGTGCCGGTGTCGATTCCAGCCTCAGCGGCTGCCTCACTCACCAGGCCGGCAAGCACGCTGAATGCGGCATCAAGGCCGACGAGTTGGTGGTTGGACCCAGCGCCGCGCGCATGTCCGAGCAGCTGGCCGTCAGCCGAGATGAGACAGACATCGGTCTTGCTGTTACCACCGTCTATCGCGAGGACTGCCGCGGTCACGCCGCCCACCGCAGGTGATCCCGATTGGCGGCTATCAACATGTCGGTCAGCTTGTCGGCGAGATCGTGTTGGCCGATGAGCGGGTGAGCCAGCAGCGCCCGGAACACGCGCTCCCGCCCGCCTCGGATGGCAGCGGCCAGTGCCAGCTCCTCGTACCCCGAGACGTGGGCAATGAGGCCGGCGAGCAGTGGGTCAACCGGTGCCATCGGCTGCGGGGTCGGGCCGTCTCCGCCGACGCGCGCCGGCACCTCGATGACCGCATCGTCTCCGAGGAAGGGCAGCGTGCCGCTATTGCGCAGATTGACCACCTGGACATCACCTCGATCAGTGATCAGGGACGCCATCAGATCAACTGCAGCCTCGGAGTAGTAGGCGCCGCCCCGCTGTTGTAACAGGGCGGGTTTCTCATCGACCCCAGGGTCGGCATAGATCTGCAACAGCTGCCGCTCAATCTCGGCCACCTCCTCGGCACGGGACGGGTTGGCCCGCTGCTGCTCGACGACGTGATCATGTTCATAGAAGTAGCGAAGGTAGTACGAGGGCCACACACCCAGCCGGCGCAGCAACTCGGCCGGGAGACCGGAACGCCTCGCCAGCGCATCCGCTGAGGTGGCCAGCAGCTCCGGCAACTGATCTTGCTCATCGAGCAGCACGCGGCGGGTCCACGTCAGGTGATTGAGCCCTACGTGATCGAGCACCACTTGGGCGGGCTCGACTGCGAGCAAGTCGGCAACCGCCCGTTGATTGCCGATCGCCACGTTGCAGAGCCCGACTGCCCGATGATCATGATCAAGCAGGGCCCGTGTGACGATGCCCACCGGATTGGTGAAATCGATGAGCCAGGCGTCCTTTGCGGCAAGCCGGGACACCCGCTCGGCGATTTCCAAGATCACCGGCACGGTACGCAGTGCCTTGGCGAGCCCGCCGGCCCCAGTGGTCTCCTGGCCGACGCAACCGCACTTCAAGGGCAGCGTCTCGTCGATCGCGCGTGCCGCCTGGCCGCCGATTCTCAGCTGAAGCAGAACGACCGTGGCGTCTGCCACCGCCCGTTCGAGCTCCGTCGTATAGCTGATCAGCCCGGGATATCCGTACTTGGCGAAAATGCGCTGCGAGACTCCGGCGACGAGCGCGAGCCGCTCCTCGGCCGGGTCAGTCAGGACCAGCTCGTCAACGGCGAACAGCTGTCCTAGCCGCGCGATCCCGTCGACCAGTTCGGGGGTGTAGGTGGAGCCTCCTCCGACGACGGTGACCTTCATCAGTCACTTCCCATCAATGTCGTCAGGCCAGCAAGATCGTTCACGGAAGTTCCGTACGCTGCCGGGTGATGACGCGGCCACGGCCGAAGGCGTCAACACGTCCCCAGCGGCCGGGAATATCGAGTAGCTCCAGGCGGCCGATGCTCATCGGCAACGCGGCATCGACGACCAGATTGTCGCCGACTGGCTCCAGACCGAGCATCGTCCGAAGCAACAACAATGGTGTTCCGGTAGACCACGCTTGCGGGCTGCAGGCGGTGGGATATTGCACCGGATACTTCGTTGTTGCCCGGGGATAGCCACCGAATGCTTCTGGGAGCCGTCCGTCGAAAAACCGTGCCGCCTCCAGAATCCCCGCCGCGACGATGGCCGCCTCATCCTTGAAGCCGTAACGGCGAAGACCCCAGGCAATGAAGGAGTTGTCGAATGGCCAGACGGTTCCCACGTGATAGCCGATCGGGTTGTAGCGGCCTTCACCGACCGCCATGGTGCGGATCCCCCAGCCGGAGAACAGGCGCTCACCCAGCAGGTGACGTACCACGATCTCGGCCTTCTCATCGTCGACGATGCCGCTCCACAGCAGGTGCCCGTTGTTGGAAGTCAGCGAATCGACCTGGCTGCCGTCCGCGTCCAGCGCAAGCGCGAAGAACTCGCCGTCCTCCACCCAGAAGTCCTGGTTGAACCGGCGCTTCAGATCGGCCGCCTGCTGCTCCAGCTGGTCCGCGAACGCCGAATCGCCCCAAGCGAGACGCGCCAGCCGTGCAGCACGCATCTTGGCGTCATAGGCATATCCCTGTAGCTCACACGTTGCGCGCGGGAAACCCGGCAGCCGACCGTCGTGATACGCGATCGAATCCCAGGAGTCTTTCCAGCACTGGTTTTCCAGCCCGGTCTCCTCGTTGCGGCGCTGGTAGGAGACGTATCCGTTGCCCTGCAAGTCGGCGTACGCGTCGATCCAGTTCAGCGCGGCTCGGGCCTCGTACTCCAGCTCCCGGACCAGATCAAGATCACCAGTCCAGCGTTCGTACTCGTCAAGAAGCACAACATAGAGAGCTGTGGCGTCGGCGCAGCCGTAGTACGGCGAGTGTGGCCGCTCCTCGAAAGCGGTCATCTCCCCGTAGCGCATCTCATGAAGGATCCGCCCAGGGTCCTCGTCGCGGAAGTCGTCAATTCGAGTGCCCTGCCGCAACCCGAGTTCTCGCAGCGTGGTTGCCGCAAGCTCCTGGGTGTAGGGCAACACCTGAAGACTGGTGAAGATGCTGTCCCGCCCGAACATGGTCATGAACCACGGCAGTCCCGCGGCCGGAAGGCTACGGCCCGCTGCGCTGAGCGGTGAGAAGCGCAGGGCGGCGAGATCAACCAGGCTGCGTCGGTAGCTCGTCCGGAGTGGCTCCCATTCGCATTCCAGCCGGGGCGCCTCGTGAAGCCAGTGCTGAAGATCCTGCGCCATGTCACGGACTGGGCGGAATGCCTGCCAGGCAAGCAATGAAGGTCCGGTTTCGCTTGCCCCGGGGACGGAGAGAGCGACGTCGAGATCGGTTCTCCAGCTGCCGTGCGGTTCGACCTGGATGTGGAACGTCAGCCCATCCTCAGCCATTTGGCACGGCTCTGAAGAGGAAATGACAGTCGCACGGACGAACGTCTCACGCTGATAGCGGAGGATGAGCTTCCCGTCCTCGACTTGGGTGGCGTACGCGCCCTTCTTCTTGAGCGCATCCTTCACCTCAAAGAGGTCGGCGAAGTCACAGGCGGCCTCGATCCGGACGGTCAGGTCGATCGGCTCGTCAGCATGATTGAGGATGGACAGTTCCTCGTGGAAGCCGTTGCCTACCGAGCGCTGGCGAATGACCGACTGCTTGGAATCCACATAGACGGTGCCGGTGCCCGGCACCAAAAAGAACCGGGCCTCGAAGTACTGAAGATCATCGGTGGACAACGCTGTGAGGCGCTGGTTGTCGACGGTCAGCACCCATCGTGACAAGAAACGAGTGTCGAAAGAGAACAGACCCGTCGGATCCGTGGCCGATGCCTCGATGTCACCGCGCGCGTCGGATACCACGAAGGTGTTCCCATGGAGAATTCGGACTTGATCAGCGGTCATTGCGAAACCCCTCGCTGCCCTGTTGTCTGCCGCTTCGGTGGCCCAGGAAAAATCCGCTGTATCGCCAGCAGCAACTCGACGTCACCCGAGCAAACAATTGCGCCTCGCAGCATCGCGGCAATCGCGTTCTCCCTACCCTGCACCAACCGCTCGAAGAACGCCTTGTCTGCCCGAATCACGCAGTCCGCATTGCCCTCGGCGTGGGAAGCCGAGACATCACCATGATCGATAGCGACCAGCCAATGATCATCTCCGAGTTGCGGGTCGAGGAGATGGAAGCGAACGGTGCCTCGCACTTTGCTCAGCAGTGGCTGGGGTTGCTGATCCACTAGCTGCTGAAAGAACCCTTCGATGGTGTCCACCATGATGAGTTCTTATCAGTCGACTTGGGTCCGCCGCGCACCGGATGATCTGCAACTGATTTCCGGCATGGCAGCTAGGCCACGCGTCGCGGTGGGATTTAAGGGCCGCTTCCCTCGCCTCCGAGCGCTTGGGCGACGGCTCGAACTTCGGCGATGAACAGACCGGGTTGTTCCCAGGCGCCGAAGTGGCCGCCTCGCTCGGGCTCACCCCAGTGCACGATCGATGGGAACCGCGGCTCGGCCCAGCGGCGGAAGGGGCGTGGAAGCTCCTGCGGGAAGACGGTGCATCCAGTAGGCACCGTGATGCGGTCGCCACCGGGCTTGGTGAACCAGGCGGTGACTTCTGCAACGCTCTCCCAGTACAGCCGAGCCGACGAGGCGCCCGTTCGGTTCAGCCAGTACAACGTGATGTTGTCCAGCACCTGATCCGGACTGAGAACCTCCCAGAGATCGCCCTCGTGGTCGGACCAGGTCCACACCTTCTCCAGGATCCAGGCACAGAGTCCTACCGGTGAGTCGACCAGCGAGTACCCAAGTGTCTGCGGCCTCGTGGCTTGGATCTGAGAGTACGCCGAGCTTGTTCGGTTGCGTTCTGCAAGCCGCCGTATCGCCGTCTGCTCGGGCTCGGTCAGCGTCACTCCGGCGGCTGGCGGCGGCACCAGTGGCGGAATCAGATGTAGGCCGGTGAGACGGTCGCGATGGTCGAGCGCAAGGCAAGTCGAGATACTGGTGCCCCAATCGCTACCGAGCGCGACGAACCGGGAGTATCCCAGGCGGTCCATAAGCTCAGCCCAAGCGGCAGCTATCCGATGGATGTTCCACCCCGGTTCGGTCGGGGCGTCGCTGAAACCGTAGCCGGGCAGCGACGGAACAACGACATGGAATGCCGGCCTCGGCGGCTCGCCGAATGCAGCCGGATTGGCCAATCGTTGTACCACCTTCTCGAATTCGAAGAACGAGCCGGGCCAGCCATGAGTCATGATCAGCGGAACAGCATCGGCAAACGGGGAGCGCAGATGAATGAAATGCAGCGAGACTCCGTCGACCGCGGTTCGGTAGTGAGGCAGCTGGTTGAGACGCCGCTCTGTTGCCCGCCAGTCGTACGCCGTCCGCCAATGTTCACAGACCTCGCGCAACACCTCAAGCGGTACTCCTTGGGACCAGTCTGAGACGG
The DNA here is from genome assembly GCA_025923975.1 of Propionibacteriaceae bacterium. Classification (GTDB taxonomy): domain Bacteria; phylum Actinomycetota; class Actinomycetes; order Propionibacteriales; family Propionibacteriaceae; genus Microlunatus. Next base: position 2,512 of record JAICEV010000026.1, on the reverse strand, counting down.
TTTCCCGGGTGGGCCAGCGCGCTGCCGAAAGTCGTCGGCGCAGATCAGCTAGGTCTGCCTCCGGCACCTCGATGTGAAACGGCTCCGGTGAAGTCACCGCTCCATCCTCTGATAATGATCAGCGGAGCACCGCCGCGTGATCAGCGGGCCCAGATTCTTACGCACCCTTAGTTCACCGCTGCTACTTCGTTCGCCGGGTAACCTGTCATCGCTTGCCTACGAGCAGGTTGACGGTTGTGATTGACGCGCGACGGGGGAAGATCAGCTGCGTGCCATAAGGCTCTGCATCGCGGCGGCTGCGGCGGCGGCCACCGCGATGGCCGCTTGCAGCGCGCCGACCGGACCGCCGGCTAGCAATCCGCTCCAGCGCGAATTGGAGGCCGCGACTAGCGGCACTGGTTCTCTTGCACACTTGCGGAAGCTGCAGCGGATCGCCGATCAAAACGGCGGCAACCGCGCCTCCCCCGGCCCTGGGTACGACGCAAGCGTCGACTATGTAGTCGGCGTGCTGCGTAAGGCCGGCTGGCAAGTCAGCACACCCGAGTTCGATCTGGACGGTGACCGCATCCGCAATGTGATCGCGGAAACCAAGACCGGCGACTCGGATCGTGTTGTGATGGCCGGTGCCCACCTGGACAGCGTGGAGGACGGTCCGGGTATGAACGACAATGGCTCCGGATCCGCGGCACTGTTGGAGATCGCGGTCCGGATGGGCGGATCCCCCGAGGTAAGCAACCAGGTGCGACTGGCGTGGTGGGGCGCCGAGGAAGTTGACATGGATGGCTCGACGCACTATGTCGAGACGCTCTCCCGAGCGGATCGAGGCAATATCGCGCTGTATCTCAATCTGGACATGGTGGCGTCCCCGAACGTCGCCTATCTGGTCGAGGGCAAGGGCGGCTGCGACGAGGATGCGGCGGACGGATCTACCGAAGTGGCGCGCGTGTTGACGGAGCGACTGGCAGGCACCGGGGTGACGCCGGAGATCATCGAGTTCATGTGCGACTCGGATTACATGCCGTTCATGGACGCCGGCATAGCGACGGCCGGAGCCTTCACCGGCGACGACGAGAAGAAGACTCCTAAGCAGGCTCGCCGCTGGGGTGGACAAGCGGGCGAGGACTTTGATCCGTGTTACCACGCGTCATGCGATGGGTTGCACAACGTTAACGTGAAGGCGCTGGACCACTACACAGACGCAGTCGCGGGGACCCTCGGCTACTTTGCACTATCGGTCTCGAGACTTTCGGCCAGATGACCAACTCCGAATACGCGGCCAAGACTTGTAGGCAGCCGCCGGTTCAGGCGGAACCGAGGACTACGGCGGTCACAAGGATCCCTCGCTGCCGGGCCCAGCGTCCGTTGAGGCGGCGGATCGGCCGGCCGTCGACAATCAAACCATCACGCGACAGCGCGACCGCAAACGTCCGATCGAGTGGGTCGAAGAGGATTTCGGCCTCCTGGTGGTCGAGCCATTCGCCGACCAGAGGGAACCATGCCTTGTACACCGCCTCCTTGGCGCTGAACAGCAACCGGTCCCAGTTCGGGCTGCCAGGCTCCTGCTGAGTCACAGCGAGGCGATCCCGTTCGGCAGGTGTCGCGACGAGGTTGAGGACGCCATCGGGAAGCGGTGCGTCGGGCTCGGCGTCGATGCCGATGGCGGAGATCGGCGGCATGGGACCGACCGCGGCCGCGGCGTAGCCGGCGCAGTGAGTCATACTGCCCTGCACGCCGGCGGGCCACGTGGGTGTGCCGCCGACGCCAGGCAGGATCGGAACCTGCGCATAACCCAGCCGCGCCAGGCATGCTCGCGCACAGACCCTCACCGTGGCGAACTCACGCCGTCGTGCTTCCACGGCGCGAGCGATGATCTTCTCCTCCTCCGGGAAGAGGACCCCACCAGGTGCCTCGCCGAAGCGCTCCTCGCTCTCGACGTCGGCCGGGAGGATCATCCCGAGCATGCCGCTTATTGCTCAGCCGTACCGGCGCAGCTCGTGGAAGAAGTCGTCGATGACGTGCAAGTCGCCGAAGGAAGCCACCTTGTCGTAGACGTTCTTTCCGACCGCGAGGTCGAGCACCCCGAGCCCGAAGGGCGAGAAGATCAACGGCCGATCCGCCGGCACCGTGACACGCCCTGCCATCACATCGTCCAATGTGCCCAGCAGGAAGTTCCGGTTGCCCGTGACCTGCTCGGCCAGATGCGGCGAGGTGTTGGCCTTCAGGCAGTGCTCTATGTCGTCAACGACGTTGGTCGAAGCGAGCAGAATCTCGGGCGCGAGGTCGCGCAGCGAGATGTGCAGCACCAACGGATTGTGTTCGAACCAGGACAGTTCCCTGACGTGTGGCTCAGCGGCGACAGTGGCGAAGACCACCAGATCGCTGGAACGGATCAACTTTTCGGCGCTGTCGTGCACGGTGACCCGCCCGGCGGTGCCCACCTGTTCCAGATACCCGCGGAAGCCCGCCGCGCTGTCGGCGGATAGGTCGTGCACGCCTATCTCGTCGAACGACC
>JAICEV010000025.1 GCA_025923975.1 Propionibacteriaceae bacterium | reverse complement strand
GACCATGCAGAGGACGATGTAGCCGTTCCGCTTGCCGAAGCGCCGTACGATCGCCGGAATGAACGCTGCCACCAGGAAGGTGCCGACGACCTGGGCTACCGTGAGCCAGGCGATGTATTGCGCGTCGTTGAGGACATAGATCGCGTAGTACGCGGTCAGGGTACCTAGTGCCGTGAGACCGGTGAGGAAAAGGAGGCTGCCAAGGCACAGCCAGAGCAGGGGTCTGTTCTTGACTAGGGTGTTGGCGCTTTCCTTGAGGGTGGGAGCGGCCACATCGCGGATGACTTGTTCCTTGACATTGGCAATCGTGTAGAGATAGAGCGCCATGCCGACCACGACGAAGATCGCCGTGGTGATGAACAGTGAGCGCTGCAGGCCCGGGGCGTCACCGGTGAACCGCTTGATCTGCGGGGCCACCACGAAGGCCAGCATGAGAATGGTGATGTTGGAGCCCCAGACGCACCAACCGGCGAGGGTTGCGCGTTCGGTGGGTACTTGTGTCATCGCCGGGGCAATCGAGCCGTACGGAATGTTCACCAGGCTGTACAGCGTGCCCATCAAGGCGTAGGAGATATAGGCGTACAGCAAGGCCATGCCGGCGCTCATGCCCGGGAAGAAGATGTTCGCCGAGAAGATCGCCATGCTCGAGAGCAGCAGGGGTAAGGAAAACCAGAGGATGAATGGCCGGAACTTGCCCAATCTGCCCGGCTTCTTCGCGTCAACGAGGCGGCCGGCTACGAGGTCTGCCAGGGCGTCCCAGAACCGGATAAGCAAGAACATCGTGCCAATAGCCGCCGCCCCAAGTCCGACGACGTTCGTGTAGTACAGCAGGAGGAACATCGACGACATCGAAAAGGCGAGGTTGTTCGCGGCATCACCGGTGGCGTAACCGGAGTAGTTGCGCCACGTAAGCCTCTTCGGGGCGGTCGCCTGCTCGGCGACCTGGCTCACGACTGCCATGGGACGGATCTCCGTTCGTGTGAGCGTGGGCTGAGAGTCAATGTCAATTCAGCCACCACGCCGCCCGAATATGCAATGTGTTGCCAGCTGTTGCCAACGCGCCTCACTGACGAGGAGGAGTCGGGCGGATGCCATGATCAGATGGGTCCCCTCAACCCTCCAGGAGCCTGAATGAGCAAGCCAGATCTAACCGCCACCCCGTACCAGCTGGACGAAGATGCCATCGCCTGGGTCCGCACCACAATCGACTCAATGAGCGTCGACGAAAAGGTGGGGCAGCTGTTCATCAACCTGAACAACCGGTTCGATGAGGACTTCGTCAACCACATCGTCGACAGCTACCGCCCCGGCGGTATGCGCTACAACCACACCGACTCGGCCAGCGTTCAGGCACACATTCGGCACGCTCAGAGCAGGTCGAAGATACCCCTGCTCGTGGCCTCGAATATCGAAGCCGGCGGAAACGGCGCCTGCACCGACGGGACACATGTCGCCACCCCGTTGCAGACCGCGTCCACTCCCGAGACCGACGCTGCCCGGCAAATGGGCCTGGTCGGCGCTCGGGAGTCGCGGGCGCTAGGCTGCAATTGGGCTTTCACACCGATAGTGGACATTCACTGGAACTGGCGGAACACCGTGATCGCCACCCGCGCCTTCGGCAACGACCACGAGACCGTGATCAAATACGCTCAGGCCTATTGCGATGGTGTCCGCGAGGGTGCCGGCGATAGGCCGATGGCGTTGTGCATGAAGCATTTCCCCGGTGATGGCCGGGATGAACGCGACCAGCACGTCGTCACCTCCTACAACGACTGCTCGGTGGAGGAATGGGACGCCAGCTACCGCAAGATCTGGGAGTGGGGAATCGGTGCGGGCATCGAATCGATCATGGTCGGCCACATTATGTTGCCCGAATACTCCCGCAAGCTTCGGCCCGGTATCAAAGATGCCGACATCTTGCCGGCGACAGTTTCACCCGAACTGCTGACCGACCTGCTGCGTAGCGATCTTGGTTTCAACGGCGTCGTTCTTACCGACGCCTCGATCATGGTGGGGCTTACCGCAGCCCTACCTCGCGAGCGTCAGATGGTGCAGGCCATCACTGCCGGCTGCGACATGATCTTGTTCTTCCGCAACCACGATGAGGACTTCGGCTTCGTTCGCGATGCCATCGAGTCAGGGGAGATCACCCCAGACCGGCTCGACGACGCGCTTACCCGCATTCTGGGGCTGAAGGCCAAGCTCGGCTTGCATAGGCGGCGCGACAAAGATGATCTTGTGCCTCCGGTCGATGAGCTAGCAGTGATCGGCTGCACGGAGCACCACGAGATTGCTGCCTGGATCGCCGACCGAACTATCGCGCTGCTCAAAGACACTGCAGAAACCTTGCCTCTGGATCCGGTACGGCACCGACGGTTACGCCTTTATTGCCTGGAAAGCGCTCCCGACTTCACGGGCGTGACACCGGAGTTCAAGCGGGTCGCGATCGAGGAGCTGACCTCGGCCGGCTTCGATGTGAGCGTATATAAAACTGTGCAGGAGCTGGCTGCCGAAGGTCAGCGACCTGACATGCAGACGTTCATTTCCGCCGAGACCCAGGGGTACTCCGAGAAGTACGACGCGGCCTTGATCTTGGCCAATGTGTCCGATTTCGCTCAGCAGGGCGCACTGCGGATAAAGTGGTCGATGCCGATGGGGCCCGAGATGCCGTGGTACGCAGCTGAGGTGCCTACGGTCTTCGTCTCGCTCAATATGCCAAATCACCTGATCGACGTGCCGATGGTGAAGACAGCGATCAACGCCCACACGCCCACAAGGGAAACGGTGCAAGCGCTGGTTGCAAAGCTCATTGGACGCAGCGAGTTCACCGGCACGCACAACGACAATGTCTGGTGCGACTCCTGGGACACCCGCCGCTGAACGGGATCGGAGAGATCATCAGCGTTGACCGGGTTTGGCGGGGACGAGTCGTTCGATGTCGCGGATACTCTGCTCGACTGCGAAAGGTTGGCGTAATCGAAGTCCGCTGTTTCATTGTTGAGGTTCTCAATGCGAACGATAGGGAGATCTCTGCACAAATATGAGTGCTGAGAGCGGACGTGTACTAGTCCGCGTCCGATCGCCATGTCTTTCATCGTTCACGTACGACTTCGCAAGCCGGCAGTTTCCATGCCAACCTTTCTCGGGTCCGAGCTTTCGACAACGGCCTGGCAATCTGATAGCTGCTGGCGGTCCCACTCACCAAGAGGTTCAGCCTAGGGCGCTGTCAAAGTCTCAGCTGTGCCGGGACCGAAGTAGATGACTCCGTGTGCGCCATGGGACGCTGGTAGTCTGCAAATCCCTGATCGTGGCTTCGACGGCTTGCTTGTCCGGCAGGAGTGCTGCAATCTCGTTGACGGGTCGATGTCGGAACTCATCAACGTTTATCGAGGGACCTTCGGTCACATCTCCTCCCCGAGCGGCCGTTGCTTCCAAGACACTCTAGGCCGGTGCAGATCTCATCAGAACCTGGGTTCCACTGGGTACCTCTGGCACGAGCGGAGGAGCGCGTCGCTGTCGTCGGCTGGCTCGGTGCTCGGCGTTCAGCAGCTTGAAAACGGGGAAGCCTCCATCGTGAGATCCGCTTGAGGATCGCATGTTCGCTGATCCGGGAACGTAGTCCTCCCATCCGTCACGGGTGAAGCTGATCTTCAGCCGACGTCGTGCTCTGGGTCGATCAACTCCTCGACAGTGGGACGACCGGCGTCCGCGTCGGCGATGCTAGGAGCAGTGCCTCGACTCGCGGTAACAGCTCAGCCGTCCGTGAGCTCCACGTCCAAGTGCGCGAGCGCCCGCAGGGCCAGCCAGAGCTCGGCGAGGTCGGAGGTGGAGCGGAGGTTCCGACCGCTGACCTCCTCGAACCGTCGCAGTCGGTAGGCGAGGGTGTTGGGGTGGATGTGCAGCGCCGCGGCCGCCGGTCCCGCCTGTCGTTCCCGCTCGAGCCAGGTCTGGACCGTACGCACCAGATCGCTCTCGTGCTCGCGGTCGTACGCCTGCGCGGCACCCAGCACCGAACCGATCAGGGAACGCAGGGAACCGGGATCCTCCACAGTCCAACGCCCGATCGCATCGCTGCCGTACCGGACGAACGGCAGCCCGGCGTCATCGGCCCGGGCCGCCGCCCAGAGCGCCTCGCGGCGCGGCAGGCCCAGCCGGGTGCCGACCGCGAACGGCCGGCTGGCGCCGGCGCGAAGCTCCGGGAGGCTCTCGAGCACAGCCCCCGCCTGCGGACCAGCGTCAGTCAGTATGTACGTCGTATCTCGCGTGTTGAGCAGTAGGTGGGGCAGCCCTGCGTCGGCGAGTGCGCGTACCACCTGGTCGCCCTCGACCAGACCGTTCGAGCTGCGCACCACGATGAGCTGCAGCCGCCCCTCGGGGTCGAACCCGGCATGGACCACCCGCCTCGCGATCGCCTCCGGTGGATGATCGCCCTGCAGCAGATCGGCCAACGTCTCCGCGCCCTCCCGTCGCAGGATCTCTTCCCCGTGCCGCCGCATGGTCAGTTGCAGCGCGGCCACGGTGGCGATGTGCTGGACCACGGCCAGGCCCGCGTGGGCCACTCCTTCCTGCTCCATAGCGAGCAGATACCCGGCCGGTCCGCCCGCCACGGGAATCGGTAGTACGAAACCGCCCAGTACGGTCGGCGGCGCGTCCGACGACGACGGCAGTAGTTGGCGTAGCTCGGGTGGTGGCACGGGCACTCCAGGGAGCAGCGGCGCGCCCGACACGGTGCAGATGAACAGCCGTAGCCCCGAGAGCCGGGCCAGCCGGGCGAACACCTGCTCCTCATCCAGTTCGCCTGAGGTCAGCCAGCGGACAGCACCGAAGACCTGCAGCTGGGCGTTGAGCCGCTGTGTGCTGTCGGCCTGAACCGCCGCCGCCACCTCCTGGGCGATGGCGATGAAGGGCACCGACAACGGAACCTCAAGGATCGGGAAGCCGCGCTCGTCCGCGGCGGTGAGCACGGACCTGGACAACGGCGGCATGTGCAAGTGGGCGGTCACCGCCAATCCCGCAACGCCGGCGTCGTCGAGCCGTTCCACGTACGCTCGCTGCTTCCCGGCAGCGTGCGGGAACCCCAACCCGGTTGTCATGATCAACTCCGCACCGGCCAACCACGGACTTGGATCCTCCAATTCACTGACGTGGGCCCACGCCACCCGTCGCCCGAGTCCGCTGGCGCCGGCCAGCAATCGCATCTGCAGTGCCGGAGACTGCATCAGCTGCTCCACTGTGAGAACGCCGGATCCTTCCATGGGCCTAGCGCTCCTTTGTGATAATCGACAAACGCTCACTTATTTTCTGTGTTTATCACGATTGACCAGGTGGTGTCACCGCCCAAGACTGCTGTCAATCAGCTTCCGCCTCACAGAAGGATTGCCATGGACCTCGTCGTGATCGCTCTCTACATCGCAGCCATGATCGGCATCGGCTTCTATGCCAAGACCCGCGCGAAAACCGAATCAGACTTCCTGGTCGCCGGCCGTCGCCTCGGGCCGCTGCTCTACTCCGGCACCATGGCCGCCGTCGTGCTGGGCGGTGCCAGCACCATCGGCGGCGTGGGCCTCGGCTATGAGTACGGCATCTCCGGAATGTGGCTCGTCTTCGCCATCGGCTGCGGGATCTTGCTGCTGAGCTTCGGCTTCGCCACCAAGATCAACAGGTTGCGCGTGTACACCGTCAGCCAGATGCTCGAACTGCGCTACGGGCCCGGCGCGAGCCTAGTCTCCGGAATCGTCATGTGGGCGTACACCCTGATGCTCGCGGTGACCTCGACGATCGCGTACGGAACGATCTTCGGTGTCCTGTTCGACATCGGGAAGGTGCCAGCCATCATCCTCGGCGGCGCCGTCGTCGTGACCTACTCGGTGCTGGGCGGCATGTGGTCTATCACCCTGACGGACTTCGTCCAGTTCATCATCAAGACCATCGGCATCTTCTTCATCCTGCTGCCAGTGGTGTTGATCAGGGCCGGTGGCTTCTCCGGGCTCAAGGCCGGCCTGCCTGCGGACGCGTTCTCGCTCACCCACATCGGCGGTGGGACCATCCTCACCTACTTCGTGATCTACTTCTTCGGCCTAGTCATCGGCCAGGACATCTGGCAGCGGGTCTTCACTGCCCGGAGCGACGCCGTCGCTCGCTGGGCCGGTGCGACCGCCGGGCTCTACTGCCTGCTGTATGCCCTCGCCGGCGCCCTCATTGGCATGGCTGCGAAGGTGATCTTGCCGAACCTGGCCGATCGCGACGACGCATACCCCTCGATCGTGGAGAACGTGCTCCCCGCCGGCCTGGCCGGTCTCGTCATCGCAGCCGCGCTGGCCGCGATCATGTCCACCTCCAGCGGCGCGCTGATCGCCACCGCCACTGTGGCCAAGGAGGACATCGTCGGCGTGATCAAGCACCGCCACCTGGCGGATACCACCGGCGCGCCCGATACCCCGCAGCACGAGGCAGACGAGGTCAAGAACAGCCGCTGGTACATCCTTGGCTTCGGTGCGGTCGTGATCGCCATAGCCTGTGTGCTCGGTGACGTGGTGGCCGCGCTGACCATCGCCTACGACATTCTGGTCGGCGGCCTGCTGGTCGCCATCCTCGGCGGCATGCTGTGGAAGCGTGGCACCATCGTCGGCGCGCTGGCCAGCATCATCACCGGCACCGTACTCACCCTGGGCACCATGATCATCGTTGGCGACATCTACGCCAATTCCCCGATCTTTGCCGGCCTCATCGGCAGCCTGGTGGCGTACGTCACGGGCAGCATGCTGAGCAAGCCGACCCCCGAGCCGATCCGGGTCGAATGGGATCGTCGGATCACCCACGAGCGGCATTACGTCGCACCAGTCACCGACAAGACCACTTCTCTTACTTGATCCGTCCAACAGGCGCGAAGGAGCTTTCACGATGAGCCAACCCCCCACTAGCCCGATAGGACCGGTCGATGCGACCCGGATCCCCAGATACGCCGGACCGGCCACGTTCGCCCGGCTCCCGCGGATCGACGAGGTCTCGCGAGCCGATGTTGCGGTGCTCGGAGTTCCGTTCGACTCCGGCGTGAGTTACCGGCCCGGCGCCCGCTTCGGACCCGGCCACATCCGGGCCTCCTCGAAGCTGCTCCGGCCTTACAACCCGGCTCAGGACGTATCCCCGTTCGGCGTGCTGCAGGTGGCCGATGCGGGCGATGTGGCAGTGAACCCGTTCGACCTGAAGGAGGCCGTGCAGCAGATCGAGACGGCGGTGACCGGCGTACGCGCCGACGGGGCGACGGTGCTCACCCTCGGCGGCGACCACACCATCGCGCTGCCGATCCTGCGCTCGCTGTCCCGCGATCACGGCCCGATCGCCGTGCTCCACTTCGACGCTCATCTCGACACCTGGAACACCTACTTCGGGGCTCCGTACACCCACGGCACCCCGTTCCGCAGGGCCAGCGAGGAGGGCCTGCTCGACCTCGAGCACTGCCTGCACATGGGAACCCGCGGGCCGCTGTACGCCGACACTGACCTGGAGGACGACGCCCGGCTCGGCTTCTCGATCGTCCGCGCCGACGACTACCAGACCGACGGGGTGCCCGGCGCGGTGGAGCGGATGCGGCGGCGGCTCGGCGACGGACCGGTCTACGTGTCGATCGACATCGATGTGCTCGACCCGGCGCATGCCCCGGGCACCGGCACGCCCGAGGCCGGCGGGTTGACCAGCCGCGAGCTGCTCAACACTCTGCGTGGCCTAGCCGGTCTGAACATCGTCGGCGCGGACATCGTCGAGGTCGCGCCCGCGTACGACCACGCCGAGATCACCGGAATCGCCGCCAGCCACGTGGCGTACGAGCTGGTGTCGGTGCTGGCCAAGGACAAGACATGAATCCATATCGAAGAGGTTGCCGATGAACCGCAACGGAGGCGACCTTGTCGTCGAAACCCTGACCGCGCTAGGCGTCGACACGATGTTCGGACTGCCGGGTCAGCACGCCCTCGGCTTGTTCGACGCGCTGCGGCGAGCTCCCATCCGGCTGGTGGCGTCACGGACGGAGAACAACGCCGCGTTTGCCGCCGATGGGTATGCCCGGACCACTGGCCGGCCCGGAGTGCTGTTCTTGTCGACCGGGCCTGGCGCCCTGACTTCGCTGGCCGGGTTACAGGAGGCGTACGCCACGTCGGTGCCAATCGTGGTGATCAGCAGCCAGATCCCGCGGGCCGGGCTGGGTGGGCGCCGGAAGGGGTTCCTGCACCAGCTCGACGACCAGCGGCAAAGCGCCCAGAATGTTACGAAGAGCACGGCGACCGTGGAGCACCCGGCCGGGATCGCACCGGCCATCGAACACGCGTGGCGGACCGCGCTCACCGCTCCCCAGGGACCCGTGTGGGTCGAAATCACCCAGGACACCCTGCTGGAGACCACCTCGCTACCGGGGGTGGTCGACGTTGACGGCGCAGCCTCACCGGTGCCCGCGCGTGCCGAGTTGCTCGATGCGGTGGCCGCTTCGCTGGCGGTCGCCGAGCGTCCAGTCATCCTGGCAGGCGGTGGAGTGCGGCGCGCCGGCGCCGAGGGCGAGCTCGCCGCCGTGGCCGAGGCGCTCCGCGCTCCGGTGGTCTGCACCCCCGGCGGCAAGGGCGCCTTCGCCTGGGACCATCCGCTGTCCGCGCAGTCCTGGGTGGAAGACGCGGCGACGACCGATCTGCTGGCTGGGGCCGACGTCTTGCTGGTGATCGGGACCTCCCTGGGCGAGGTCACCAGCAACTACTTCACCTTGCGGCCGCGCGGCCAAGTCATCCAGATCGATGCCGAGCCGCGGGTACTGGAATCCAACGTGGCGGCGTTGGGCATCCACGCCGACGCCAAGCTCGCGCTCGCTGGGCTGCAGGCCCGGTTGACTCCCCGGCCAGCCGATGGGCGGGCGGAGCAGACGGTCGCCACCCTGCTCGCCCAGGTGCGCAATCGGCTCGCCGGTCAGGACCTGGCTCACGAGCAGGGCGTACTTGCCGCGATCCGCGAGGCGGTGCCGGATGACACTGCGACCTTCTGGGACATGACGATCGCCGGCTACTGGGCCTGGTCGTGCTGGGACGCCCGCACCGGGGCGTTCCACTCCGCCCAGGGGGCCGGTGGGATCGGTTGGGCGTACGGCGCCGGGTTGGGTGGTGCGGTCGGGCTCGGCCAACGGGTACTGGTCGTGAGCGGTGACGGCGGGGCGATGTATTCGATCGGCGAGCTCACCGTGGCCCGGCAGCACCACCTGCCGGTGACGTGGCTGATCATCGACGACGGCGGCTACGGGATCCTGCGGGAGTACATGACCGAGGCATTCGGAGCGGCGACCGCGACAGAGCTGGTCCGGCCGAACTTCATTGCCCTCGCCATTGCCTTTTCAGTGCCCGCGCGTGCCGCGACGCCGGACAGCCTGAGGTCGGTGCTCGTGGAGTCGTGGCTGGAGGACGGCCCCAACGTCGTCGTGCTACCTACGCGGCTCGCGATGTTCGCGCCGACGCACCGGGGCGTGGAGTAAGGGACCGACGCCCGGCGATCTCCTCATCCATCCACCGCCAACACACGTGTTGCACCGGAATCCACGCGAGAGCATGTGCGCTGTTCAGCCAGGCGCACGAGTCGCGGCCCTAGCCTGGCGTGAGACAGTTTCATCACTCGCACATCGGTGACCATGCACCGGCGAACTGGCCGGGAAGGAGGGGCATGAATCTTGAGAAGGTCGTCTTCGGCTTCTTCGTGCTACTCGCAGCAACGCTCAACTTCGGGTTCTTCATCGGAGACATCGCTAATCCGGATCTGCACAACATCTATGAGCTGTTCGCCGCGCTCGCGGTCAGCCTGATCGCCACCGTGCTCAAGTTCGGCGACCGCACGCAGATCGGCGCGGTGCACCTGGCGACCAGTCTGGTGGCGGATCTGCAGCTCGTCGCGGCCAGCGTCGTCTGGGTCTGGGCCAAGGAAATCTCCGCGGAGGGCATGACTGCGGGCCATACGGCCAGCATGGTCTCCCTGTCCGGTGGCGCATTGCTGGCCAACCTGGTATCGGTGGTGCTGCTGGTGATCGAGACCGTCACCTTCCACCGCGGATGAAGGTGGTGCACTAGTGAGCAATCCGCTGTTGATCTTCTGGGCTCAGCTCTTCGGCCGTCGCGGCCGCGCCCCATCACGTGTGCACATCGAGTCGTCGAGCCAGGCATCCTCGACGATCTTCCTGGTCATGCGGCGAATGCGAGCGCCGCTGATCATCCTCATCGTCATCTTCTCGGTGAGCGTGGTCGGCCTCACGCTGATCCCCGGTATCGCTCCGGATGGCCAGCCAGCGCGCATCAGTCTCTTCGAGGCGTTCTACTTCATGAGCTACACGGCGACCACGATCGGGTTCGGTGAGCTGCCGTGGCCGTTCACACCCGCGCAGCGGCTCTGGGTCACCTTCTCGATCTACCTCTCGGTGGTCGGCTGGGCTTACGCGATCGGCTCCTTGCTGACGCTTGTCCAGGACCGGTCGTTCCGGCACGCGCTGGCGCTGCGGCGGTTCACCCGGAAGGTGGCGCGGCTGCGTGAGCCCTTTCTGTTGATGGTTGGTTACGGACGCGCGGGCGAGCTGCTCGCCAAGGACTTCGACGCGCTCGGACAGCAACTCGTGGTGATCGACGAGTCTTCCGACAGGATCGACGCCCTCGACCTGGGGTCGTATCATGCGGACATTCCTGGCCTAGTGGCCGACGCCGGCAATCCGCACCACCTGAGCGCAGCGGGTCTCGAGCATCCTTCCTGCGCCGGCGTACTGGCACTCACCAACGATGACGAAACCAACCTCGCCGTCACGATGGCAGCGGCGCTGCTGCGTCCCGACCTGCCCGTCATCTCGCGAACCGTCTCGGCCCCGATCGCGGAGCGGATGCTTACCTTCGGGACGCCGGCAGTGGTCAATCCGTTTGACCGATTCGGTGATCATCTGCGGCTCGCGCTGAACGCACCGGCGTCCTATCAGCTCCTCGCATGGCTCGAGGCCGGTCCGGGCGCAGAACTGCCCGAGCGCGGCCGTCCACCCAGCGACGGGCGATGGGTGATGTGCGGATACGGTCGCTTGGGTCGGGAGATGACCGCAGACCTACGGGCAGCCGGCCTCGATGTCACCATCATCGAGCCGGCCGAGCTGGGGGAGCCTGAGCCAGGAGTGATCGTCGGGGATGCCTCCGAACCGGCAGTGCTGGCCCGGGCCGACCTCGCGAGCGCCGTCGGGCTAGTGGCGGCTACCGACAACGACACGACCAACCTCTCCATGCTTGCCACCGCGCGCCGTCTGAACCCTCAACTTTTTCTCGCCGGTCGACAAAACCGGCCGACCAGCGCAGCCCTATTCGAGGCCATGCGGCTGGACGCCCTCCTGGTGCCGACCGAGGTGGTTGCGCACGAGGTGTACGCCCAGATCAGCACGCCGATGCTGTGGCGCTTCATTCAGGAGATGCCGGCGCGGGGCAACCAGTGGGCGGCCGATCTCATCCAGCGGCTGCGGCACAACTGCGGTGTAGAGCTCCCCGCCCTGTGGAAAATCAAACTGGATCAGGAGCAGGCGCCGGCTCTCGGCGGCTGGCTTGCGGAAGGCAGAGTCACCCTAGGTGACCTATTGCGGAGCCCCGAGAATCGGGAGCGGCGACTCCACGTGGTGCCGTTACTGCTGCTCCGCGACGGCGAAGCCGTCCTCACACCCGACGGCGAGACAGTGCTCGCCCGCGACGATGAGCTGTTGTTCGCCGGGCACGGCTCCGAGAGGCGAGAACTCGAGAGCACGCTGGTGGTCGACTCGGCCGGAGCGTACGTGCTGTTCGATCAGCACATTCCAGCGAGCTGGGTGTGGCGCAAGTTGTCGCGGAAGAATTCCGCGCAGCGCACCCCTGACGACCGCGGAAGTGTGACCACCCACCATGGCTAGGCTGCGGCCATGCAGCCGCAGCCGCCTACGCCACCCCGGGGCGGATTCTCCGCACTGGCGATGAACGCTGCGCGGTAACGCACGAGATCGGTTTAGTCTCGGACGCCTGGCGAGGACGGACACGGCGCGTCGGAACAATGCAGAGATGGCAGCAAGAAGCTGGAGCGCGTGTTGACTGGAGCGGATGCCTCGGCGGGAACCGCCGTCGTGTTGGCCGTGCTCGACCTGATTGGGGTGTTCGCGAATGCGATCCTGGGTGGGTCGGTCGCTCGACGACATCGATTCGATCCGATCGGCTTCGCCGCATTGGCCATTGCCTCCGGTCTGGGTGGCGGGATCATCCGTGATGTCCTTCTTCAGCAGGGCCCGCCGGTGGCGCTGACTAACCCCGCCTACCTGGTCACCGCCCTCGCCGGTGCCGGCCTCGCTTTCTTCGTGCACTTCGAGCACCGGCCCTGGAAGCTGGTGTTTCCTTATGTCGACGCCTTGGCGCTCGGCTGCTGGGCCGCGGTGGGAGCGCAAAAGGCGCTGCTGTCGGGGTTGAGCTGGCTGCCATCGCTGCTGCTCGGCGTCGTTACGGCGGTCGGTGGTGGTGTGATCCGCGACCTCGCCGTTGGCCAGCGACCGACCATCTTTGGCGGCAATACCTTGTACGCCAGCTGCGCACTGCTCGCCAGTGGGCTGGCGATAGCCGGAACCATGACAGGACACACGCAGGTCGGAGCCATGGTCGGCACCGGCGTCGGCGCTGCATCCTGTCTGCTGGCCCGCTGGCGGGGCTGGATGCTCCCGGAGGCCGTCGAATGGGGCCCATCGACCTGGTTTGCGTGGAGGCGGAAGCGGCCAGGGTGACCCGTCGATGGAAGTGCCTGGTGGGAAACGTACGCCCTTGGGGCTTCCTACCCGCTCGTTTGCGTACTTTGGTGGGAAACGTACGCCTTGGGGCTTCCTATCCGCTCGTTTGCGTACTTCTGGTGGGAAACGTACGCCTTGGGGCTTCCTATCCGCTCGTTTGCGCAGTCCTGGTGGGAAACGTACCCCTTGGGGGCTTCCTACCCGCTCGTTTGCGTACTTCTGGTGCGAGAAGTACCCCTGAGCCCCTCGCATGCCCCGGGCACGGGTACGCCCGAGGCGGCGGGTTGACTAGTGACATCTACGACCGGCTCGGCTACGACCCCGTGGAAGACCGCCTCGAGATCGCGTTTCGTTCCGGGACCGGGCGTGGCCTAGGAGCCTGATGCTCGGCTCCAGGGCTCCCAGGAGGTGGTGACGGTGGTGTCGCTGTCGGCCGATTCCTCGATGGCCAGCGCGATTTGCTGGTCTTGGGCTCCTTCGGCCAGCGGATAGGGCTGCGGCCCATTACCGCGCACCCAATCCGCCGTGCGCTCCAGGATGGTGGCCATTGCGATCTCCTCATCCATCCACCGCCGACCTGGATAGGGGTTGCGATAGAGCACCTCGGAGCCGAAGGTGATGTGCTCGGTGTCGTAGCCGATCAGGTCGAGGTCATGCCCGGTTTGGCGGCGCACTAGCGGGGTGCGGACGAGCGTGCGGGAATCGGTCATCCGGATCACCTCGTCGTTGTGCAGCTCACCCGCGGATCCCCGTACTGTAAGCCGCCGGAAGCGCAGCTGATTGCGCGTCTGTTGCTCGGTGAAGTCGTAGACCCCGGATCGTCCGTCTCCGAAGTCGAGGGTCGCGATCGTCGTGGTCGTAGAGTGCTCCTCCTCGTCGCCGGTCCAGCCGATGCGGCTCAACGGATTGACCAGCGGCGCCGTGAAACGGGTGGCCCGGACCGAAACCGACCCGCGACCGGCGGCGACCAGACCGCGGATCAGTGCAACGGCGTGGTATTGCTGGGTGGAGGAGACCTGCACCTGGGTTGGTGTGCCGATGACGCCGGCGGCTACCAGGGCCGCCCGGGCGGCGTGCGAGGGCATCATCGGGTACTGCTCGGCTACCTGGACAAGCCCGGAGTTACCCACTGCCGACCAGAGCGTGCGAAGACCGTCGAAATCGGGGGCTGGTGGGGTCTCGGCCAGCACCGGCAGACCTCTGTCAACGGCATCGGTGATCAGAAGCGGCGTCACAGATCGCGGCGTAGCCGTCAGGACGAAGTCGATGCCAAGCTCCCGCAGACACGCGTCCAGGGACGTAAAGACCGGCACGTCCAGACGGCGCGGCGTGCGCGCCACCACGCCTCCACAGCGGACCGTGCCCAGCTCACGCGCTACCTTGAGAAACATCTGTGCCCGCCAACCAGCGCCGATCAGCGCGAACGTGGTCACTGGGAAACGGTAATCTCGTCCCGCCGAGCCGAGGCCTCAGCCCACTCCTTGAAGATAGCCCGGAAAGTCAGAAGGCATGGGCGTGCCGGTATGTGACCGAGATGCACTCAACCTTGAAGGATGTCTTGTCAACGCCTCATGAAGCGATCAATCTGGGAGTTGCATCGCGACGCTCCTCAGTCGCCCCGACAACCGGGCAGGAGCGCGCGCGAGGCAATATTCGGCGGTGATCGACATGACTGGGCTGAGCGAGTCGTTGGTGGTGCTCGTACCGTTTGTCGTCCTGCTCCTTCTCACCAAGCCCGTCGGGCGACGAGCCCTTGGTCGGCTAGGCAGAGGAGTCCGAGGTTGGGCGACGTCCCATTTCGAACGAGCCGAAGAACGCGATAGCGACGAAGATCAATTGTGGCTGATGGAACGGCGACGCAAGCTCTGCGCCGACCTTCGCCGTGTCGAACATCTTCTAGCCACGGACGCATGGATGTCCGCGACCCGGCAACGCGGCAACCGGATCGCCTACGACCGGCTCGTCGACGACCTTCGCCACACTCCTGACGTGCCCCCGACGATCTTAGGGACCTTCGGCTCCTGGGACGACTCCTCCGAGCCTTCATCGGGATGGCTGACCAACGATGGCATCTCACAACGACCACGGACGGTCGAGGTCCTTGAAATCGGACGGCCTCGCCGCCGAACCTGATTAGCGACCGCGTGGCCGAAGTCGACCATTGCAAGTCGATAGTGTCACTCACCATAAGAGCCAGTTAATTCTTTTGGTGGAGGTCGCGAAATGGCCACGCCGCCACAATAATTGCCGTCTGAAATGGCCACGCCGCCACAATAATTGCCGTCCTTTAGCAAGGACAGCGGCCGTGAAAGCGGGCTCACCAGTTTGAGATGGTGCTGGTACTCGCAAATGGCGTTGAATTCTTAGTCGCAAGATCAACGGTAATGACCACCGCCGCGAAGTCCGACCAACGCTGCGTCAGCGATACCAGGCTTTGAACCGGGGCTCTCTCCGTTAAGACCTCTTTGCCTGCCTGAGCAAAACAATTCTGCGTCTCTTGGATAGCACTGCGCTGCTTGGACAGTGGCGAAGAAAAAGGGTGTCTTTCGACAAATTTAGGCGATACCGTGAACAAATCGGATGGGATCGCCGTATTACACAAAGTCGAAAAGAATCCGGGTACCACTGCGTCAGTCGGGGTGTGATGTCACTATTCGGAAACGGTCGAATAACAAATTCATAACCATCCGCAGTGGAGGTGACCGTGTCTGTATTTGAGCTAATTCAGCAGCCCTCTATGGTCTGCATGATCAACACTTATTGTGACTGCTTCGGGACGCTCGGGTGGGAACGATGACCCTGCTCCATCACGACATCACGCTGGCGGGCCCCTGGGTACGCGGGGATCTGCCGGGTCCGCGGTCCGCGGAGTTGCTCTCGCGTCAGCAGCGGCGGGAGTCGAACGCGCGCACCTACCCACGGCACTTGCCCATCGCCATCGAGGAGGCGGCCGGCAGCTTCGTTCAGGACATGGACGGCAACGTTTTCATCGACTTTCTCTGCGGTGCCGGAGTGCTGCCATTGGGGCACAATCCACCAGAGCTGGTCGATGTCGTCACTAAACAGCTGAATCGGCTCACTCACGCCCTTGATCTTGCGACGCCGGCGAAGGACGCCTTCATCGAGGCTCAGCTCTCTATGCTCCCGCCTGGCATGCGGGACCGGATGAAAATCCATTTCTGCGGGCCCACAGGTGCCAACGCCGTGGATGCCGCGATCAAGCTTTGCAAAACGGCGACTGGTCGCGGCGATATCGTCGCCTTTCAGGGTGGCTTCCACGGCAGCAGTCACGCCGCGATGGCCGTCACAGGGTTGGTCGAGCAGAAAGCCCCGGTGTCCAACGGCATGCCGGGGGTTCACTTCTTCCCATACTCCTACTGCACGCGGTGTCCGTTGGGGCTTACGCCGGACACAAGCGCCACGAACTGCGTTGGTTACCTGGAGCGGTCGTTGGTCGACGCCAACGGAGGGATACCGCTGCCGGCGGCGGTGATCATGGAACTGGTGCAGGGGGAGGGCGGCGTTATCCCGGCCCGTGCGGATTTCGCTCGGCGGGTGCGGGCGCTGACTCGCGATCTTGACATCCCTCTGATCGTCGACGAGGTTCAGACTGGCTGCGGACGGACCGGTACCTGGTTTGCGTTCGAGCAGTACGACATCGAGCCGGACGTCATCGTTGCCTCAAAAGGGCTGAGCGGTATCGGCACCCCTGTCGCGATCATCATGTACGACGCGCGACTCGACGTGTGGGCGCCGGGTGCGCACACGGGCACCTTTCGTGGTAACCAGCTGGCGTTCGCGGCGGGAGCGGAGCTAGTTCGCATCGTCCGCCGCGACGACGTGCTTGACAACGTGTGGCGGCGCGCCGCCCAGATCAGCCACCGGCTGGCCGAGCTGGAGAAACACCCATGGGTGCGCGAGGTGCGAGGCCGCGGCTTGATGTGGGGTGTGGAGCTGGCTGATCCGCTTGACGGACGGCCGGCAGGGAAGCTGGCCCGCACGGTGCAGGCGAACGCGTTGCGGCGGGGCTTGATTCTCGAGGCTGGTGGCCGAGAGGACTGCGTCGTGCGCTTCTTGCCGCCCCTCAATGTGAGGGCCGAGGTTGTCGACACAGCGTGCTCGATCCTCATCGCAGCCCTGGACGAATCGTCCCCCACGCCCTCGCGGTGAGGCCCTAGCTCCGGGCCCGGATCTGCCGCGGGTCGTCGGGGCGACCGGTTCGGGCTCGAATGGAAAGAGATGGACGAGCGCTGATGGTGGACATAAGCGTCCGGGCTGACGTACGGGAAATCCAGGACATCGCTGAGGAAGCTCCGTCTAACGGCCAGCGCTCAGCGGAGCGGGTCCTCGTCTGTACGGGATATCAGCAGTCGGTGCGCTGGCGTGCCGGGGAACGCCTGCATCACCTGTTTGAGGACCGCTGTGACACCCTGCGCGAGAACGGCCGCGGCGGGCATCTGGTAGTCGACGACAAGGATGTCGCGCTCACCTACGACGAGTTGGACAAACGGGCGAACCAGCTCGCCCGCTACTTGTTGGCAGAGGGAGCGCGGCCGGGTGATCGCATCGCACTGCTGTTCGACCAG
>JAICEV010000024.1 GCA_025923975.1 Propionibacteriaceae bacterium | reverse complement strand
CAGGAGAGTGGTGCAAGACAGGCCAAACCTGCCGGTGGAGCTGCTCGCCATTCCCGGAGACACAGCAGAGGTACTCATCGAGCAGTCCCCCGATGCTTACTTGGTGGTCGTAGGTGCCCGGGGAATTGGTGGCGTTGGCGACTGGCTGCTTGGCTCGGTCAGCCACAAGGTCGCCCAGCACTCGCATTGCAGCGTTGCAGTCATCCGCTGACAGCAGCGGAACCTCCAGCCAGTCCCAAACCCGTGACCCGATGCGCCTAACGACCGGCGGGGCGTGTTGAACTTGTGGCTTGGCGACCGGCCCCGAGGAGGTCACCGCTACCTTGGAGTATTCACAATGACCTTGAGGAGGCCCAGATGGCTAAGAGTGCCCGTAAGCGACGCGCCCGCAGAAAGAAGAGCGCGAACCATGGCAAGCGTCCTAACGCCTGACGGCAGGGAGCCCTAGAAACACTCAAACCCCGCGGAAACCTCCGCGGGGTTGTTGCATCTGGTCACTGTGTTTTGCGGATCACCGTCAGCTGCGTCACGATCTTCGCTCGCAGGTGGCTCGGTGCGGCCTCACCGCCGCAGGACCGATGTACCAGCGCCTTGACCGCCTGCTCGGTATCGAACCTGTCGAGGCAGGGCTCGCACATGGCGAGGTGCTGGCGGATCGCGTCACTGGTTGCGGCGTCAAGCTCGTTGTCCAGGAACTCATAGACGCGCTCGAGCACATGCTCGCAATCATCGAACGATGCATCGCCGGGTCGATCGACGTTCATGTCGTGCTCGCCTCCGCTCGTTTCACGCCTCGTTCGCGGGCGTAGTCGGCTAAGAGGTTGCGTAACTGCGTCCTGCCGCGGTTGAGCCGCGACATCACTGTTCCGATTGGAGTGCCCATGATTTCGGCGATCTCCTTGTAAGAAAAGCCTTCGACATCGGCCAGGTAGACAGCCAGCCTGAAGTCGGGAGCGAGTTGCTGTAGAGCTTCCTTCACATCCGAATCCGGCAGGTTCTCCAGCGCCACCGTCTCAGCAGACTTCAGTCCACTGGAGGTGTGTGACTCGGCTCTGGCCAGTTGCCAGTCCTCCACGTTCTCCCCGTCGGACAGCTGCGGCTCCCGCTGCTTCTTCCGATAGGAGTTGATGTAGGTATTCGTCAGAATCCGATAGAGCCAAGCCTTCAGATTCGTGCCCGGGGTGAACTGGTGAAAGGATGCGTATGCCTTGGCATAGGTCTCCTGCACGATGTCCTCAGCGTCCGCAGGGTTACGCGTCATGCGCAAGGCACCGGCGTAGAGCTGATCAAGGTATTGCAGTGCGTCTTGCTCGAAACGCGCATGTCGCTCGTCGTCCGTCTCGACGCGGCCGGCATCACTGTCCGGCGCGCTTGCGCCGGAGACATTCGAACCGCTGGGCATGCTCATCAGGTACGAGAGTAGTGGCGAGGTGCGCAGCATCGATTGCTCGGGCCAACCATCCACCAGCAGGGGCATATGAAGTGCAACGCGGTCATGATGTCGATATTCCCGCGACGGCCTCGATGAATCCGCTGACTTCGGCGACAACAGTGGTGCGCAGATCCGCTGGCCGGAATGGTGAAGCCTTCCCAATCCGGTAGGCGTGATCTGCTCCGGGCAACTCAACGACCGAGACATGGGGTGCGTTGCCGATTGCCGTACGGATCTCTTCCGGAGTGCCGAAACTGTCCTTGCTGCCTTGCAGGACCAGTCTGCGCACCGATGGTGCCAACAGCTCGGACACCCGCGACTTCTCGGGCCGACCGGGTGGATGCAGCGGGAATGCAAGGCACACAATAGCTGCGGGATTCGTCTGAGACGCCGTCCGGCAGGCCACTCGAGCGCCGGCACTCCGACCGCCAACCAGGAGCTGACGCTGTGCCCACTCCTGATCGGCCAGCCAGTCCAGCGCAGCACACCACGCCTCATCCAGCTTGGGTGGCGGTCCGCTCCCGCTACGCCCGGCCGTACGCCACGGTTGTTCGAACCGCGCCACGGTGGTGCCGAGCGTTGGCAGGCTTTGGGCAAGCAGTTCAAGATCAATAGCGCCGATGCCGCCACCGGCGCCGTGACCGAGCACCAGGATCGAGCTCGGCTGCTCGGCAGCATCGACAAAGAACCTGCCCCGGCCTTGCGGGGTCTCCACCGGTATCACCGTTGAAGCCATGATCAGATCAGCGTCTCCTGATCTTGCACCTGCTCCGGCTCGGCGGCGAGTGGCTGGATGAGCGAGGGATTGTTGTTGTCAACACTGTTGACGTCGGTGGAGACCGCGTACGCCTCAAGGGCGGCGGCATCGGTCACCTCGAGAAGTTCGAGCGCACGTCGCGGATCGGTGATCGTGGGATCCAGCCAGGCGTCGATGGCATCGCGGGTGATCACCATCGGCATTCGATCATGGATGTGCCCGGCCGCGTCGGTGGCTTGAGTGGTGATCACTGAACAGGTGCGCAGCCACGCCGGGTCATCGCTGGGATCGGCGTGCGGGTGACGCCAGATCTCGTAGATACCGGCCATCACGAGCAGTCCACCGTCAGCACGATGGATGAAGAACGGCTGCTTCTTGGGCTTGCCTCTGCCGCGAGTGGCAGCACCGGCTGTGGGCTCAGTGGCGTACCACTCGTAGAAGCCGTCGGCCGGCAGAATGCAGCGGCGAGCACTGAAGGGCCTTTTGAAGGCGGGCTTCTCCGCCACCGTCTCAAGGCGCGCGTTGATCATCCGGGAGCCGATCGAGGCGTCCTTGGCCCAAGATGGCACCAGTCCCCAGACGAGCGGAGCCAACCGGCGCCGGATTTCGCCGGTGTCCTTCACGCGACGCTCGAAGATCGCCGGCACCGCAACAGTCGGGGCCACGTTGTAATCCGGGCCAGGCAGGCCGTCGAACAGGTCGTCGACCTCGAACTCCTCCATCAGGTCTTGGGGGCTGGCGGAGGTCGCATAGCGTCCGCACATGGATTCGAGCGTATCCGCGGACACTGACCAAAACGGCACCCCTCTTGGTCGGCGAGATGAAGTCACGGTAGGAATTACCTATGACGTTGCTGCGCGCTGTCCCCCGGGTCATGCTGGCCTCTTACTTCGTGTCGTCGGGAATCAAGGCAATCCGTGATCCCGAGTCATTGGTTCCGGCCGCCGAGCCGCTTGCCGACCGGGTCGTACCCCTGGTTAAGGAGTACACACCTGAGCAGGTCGCAAGCTATGTCCCGGAAAACACTGTGACCCTGGTAAGAGTCTTTGGCGTTGCTCAGGTCCTGGGTGGTACCGCTCTGGCCACCGGAAAGGGCCGACGGCTCGGGGCGTTGCTGCTGGCCGGCACTTTGGTGCCAAGCACGATCGCCAAGCACCCCTTCTGGAGGGTGCAAGATCCGGAGGAGCGCGCCCAAGACCGCAACCACTTCTTGAAGAACATCAGCCTGCTCGGCGGCGTCCTGATCGCCTCGGCAGACACCGAAGGTAAGCCGAGTCTGGCCTGGCGCGCCCAGAGGGGTGGCGAGAAGCTGGCCAAAAGGACGCGTAGGGCGTCCAAGAAGCTCACCAAGGGCTCCAGCAATATTGCCGGGGAGGCCAGTGAGCTGGCGGAGGCTGCCGTGGCCACTGGCGCAGCGCTGGTCGGTGCGGTCAGCGAATCCTCGCGGAAGCTGCAGAAGCAGGCGGCGAGGCAGTTGAAAGAGGCACAGGCGGTAGCCGCTACGCAGGCTGAGGAAGCCCAAGAGGCCGCAGCCAAGGCGGCCAAGAAGATCAAGAAGGAAGCGAAGAAGCAGGCCAAGGTCGTAAAGAAGAAGGCCAAAGAACTCGGCGAGAATGTCCACCTCGGCGAGAACTGACTCTCGTATTACCGACAGTCGGTCGGTAGTTGGTGGAGTGTCACGCCTAGGATCTGAGGAGTGTCTGAACTTCGACAATGGGCTGCGCCCGAGGCGCCCGCGCCGATCACCGCGACGGTGGTGCTTCCTGGTTCCAAATCCGAGACGAACCGGGCTCTAGTTCTAGCTGCTCTATCAAATGGACCATCGGTGATCACCGGCGGTCTGGAGGCACGCGACACCCAGCTGATGCGGGACGCTCTACGCACCCTCGGCGTAGAGATCATCGAAGACAACGAGAAGTGGCAGCTCACCCCACCGAAGGCCTTTGTCGCTGGTGGCACCATCGACTGCGGTCTCGCAGGCACGGTGATGCGCTTTGTCCCGCCGATCGCGGCCTTGGCCCACGGCACTGTGCGTTTCGACGGCGACGAACAGGCGTACGCGCGGCCGATGGCCCCGCTGCTCGGTGCGCTCAAAGGTCTGGGCGCCAGGGTCGACGGCACCGGTTACTCGCTTCCGTTCAATCTCACCGGCAATCCGCGGCTTCCAGGCGGCGACGTCACCATCAACACGTCGGCGTCCAGCCAGTTTCTGAGCGGCCTGCTGCTTGCCGGCGCCCGTTACGAGCACGGCATCGATATTCAACACATTGGAGCTGAGATCCCCTCGCGACCTCACGTTCAGATGACCCTGGCGATGCTGCGGGCACGTGGAGTCGACATTGATGACACGATGCCGGATCGCTGGGTCGTTTCTCCCGGCACGATCCAACCCGTCGATGTGACGATTGGGCCTGACCTGTCCAATGCGGCTCCGTTTCTCGCTGCGGCCGCGATCACTGGAGGCTCGGTCACCATCCCGAACTGGCCGAGTACCACGATCCAGCCGGGCGACGCAATCCGCGACATCCTGCAGACCTTCGGCGCCAGCGTAAGCCTGGAAGGCGACAACCTCCGGGTGGAGGGAACTGATCGTATCCATGGAGTTGATCTTGATCTGAGCGGTGTCGCGGAACTGACGCCGGTGGTCGCGGCGGTTGCCGCATTTGCCGGTGACACCAGCCGCCTGCGAGGTATTGCACATGTCCGCGGCCATGAGACTGATCGGCTGGCTGCCCTGGAGACCGAACTTGATCGCCTCGGCGGTCATGTGAGGCAGACCGACGATGGGCTGATCATCCATCCGCGAATCCTCGGTGGTGACCTGTGGCACACCTATGCCGATCATCGGATGGCGCAGGCGGGCGCGCTACTGGGCCTCCTGGTTCCAGAGATCGTGCTGGACGACATCGGCTGCACCAACAAAACAATGCCGGAGTTCGAGCAGCTCTGGATGCAGATGATCAACGACTCTGTGCAGGAGTCAGCGGGCGAGACGACCTCGCAGTGACCCAGGTCGGCGTACGCGACGAGTACGAGGCATTCGAACGCCCTCGACGTCGCAGCAGCCGACCCCGTACCAAGGACCGGCCCGACTACGCCGGTGCCGAGATCGGCATGGTGATCACTGTGGACCGCGGTCGCTTTCGTCTCTTGATCTCTGATCGAGAAGTGACCGCTACCAAGGCCCGTCAGCTCGGTCGCACGGGCGTCATCGTGGGGGATCGGGTCCGAGTGGTTGGTGATACCTCTGGCGCGGAGGGCACGCTGGCCCGCATTGTCGAAGTCGAGGAGCGGCAGACGGTGTTACGCCGTACGGCTGATGACGACGATCCGTACGAGCGGCCCATCGTTGCCAACGCCGATCAGCTCGTCATCGTCACCGCGCTCGCGGATCCTCCGCCGCGTGCCGGGATGATCGACCGCATCCTGGTTGCCGGCTACGACGCCGGCATCCAGCCGCTGCTTTGCCTCACTAAGGCCGATCTGGCGCCACCCGACGAACTCATCGCCCAGTACGAGCCGCTTGGGATCCGGGTCGAGGTGGTCTCTCCCGGCGTCGATCTGGAGCCGCTGCGGATGAAGCTTCGCGGACATCGCAGCGTTTTCGTGGGCCACTCCGGGGTCGGCAAGTCAACCCTGGTCAACGCCTTGATACCCGGCGCCGATCGGGCGATTGGGGCTGTCAGTGCGGTCACGGGGCGAGGACGTCATGTCTCCTCATCGGCAATCGCACTAAGGCTGCCGGACTCGACCGACTCCTGGGTGATCGATACCCCGGGCGTACGGTCCTTCGGCCTCAGCCACGTCAGCCGTAACCGAATCATCGCCGCCTTCGATGACCTCCGGACCATCACGGAGAACTGCCCGAGGGGTTGCAGACATGATGACGCGGCACCGGAGTGCGCCCTGGACACTGCAGTCGGGAACGGGGAGCTCGCCCCCGCCCGGCTTGCGTCTTTCCGCCGCATGCTGGGTTCCGGACAGTAGCGTAGGCACATGCCAGTCCCCGACACCGCGAGAACTGGGCCTAACGATGCGCTCCACCGCGGCCTGACCGACGACCTCCGGCTGGCCCATCTCCTCGCCGATGACGCCGACTCGATCACCATGAGCCGCTTCAGGTCACTCGACCTGCGGGTCACATCCAAGCCCGACCTCACCCCGGTGTCCGATGCCGACACCGCAGCTGAGCAGGCCATCCGCCGCACCCTCAGTCGTGCCCGACCACGTGATGCGGTGCAGGGGGAAGAGATGCCTGACACCGGCTGGGGGCCGCGGCGCTGGGTGATCGATCCGATCGACGGCACCAAGAACTTCGTCCGTGGGGTTCCGGTATGGGGCACCCTGATCGCCTTAATGATCAACGACAAACCAGCCGTTGGAGTCGCGAGCGCGCCCGCATTAGGCCGTCGCTGGTGGGCGAGTCTGGGGGGCGGAGCATTTGCCGGCAAGTCGCTGATGTCAGCTACCCAGATCCGTGTCTCCGACGTGGCCACAATCGAGGACGCCTCACTCAGCTATGCCTCCGTCTCGGCGTGGGTCGAGGCAGGGCAAGGCCAGCAGTTCGTCGATCTGTTGCGGCGGTGCTGGCGGACCCGTGGCTACGGAGACTTCTGGTCCTACATGCTGCTCGCCGAGGGTGGTGTCGACATCGCGTGCGAGCCTGAGTTGGCGCTGCACGATATGGCAGCATGCTCGATCATCGTGACCGAGGCCGGCGGCAGCTTTACCGACCTCCACGGCCGTCCAGGGCCCCACGGAGCCGGTGGCTACGCCACCAACGGTCGCCTGCACG
The DNA here is from genome assembly GCA_025923975.1 of Propionibacteriaceae bacterium. Lineage (GTDB taxonomy): Bacteria > Actinomycetota > Actinomycetes > Propionibacteriales > Propionibacteriaceae > Microlunatus. Next base: position 10,509 of record JAICEV010000024.1, on the reverse strand, counting down.
ATGCCGTCCTGGCCCAGCTAGCCCTCAAGAACGACGGCTTCGATGATCATGATGATGGTCAAGGGGTCGGTGATCCTTCCCGCACCTGACCTGCCTGCCCGCCCACCCGTCAGCCGCATTGTCGGCGTGCTGCTGGCCGCCGGAGCCGGTCGTCGCGCCGGAGGGCCGAAGGCGCTGCGGGTGGACGCGGATGGCACGTCCTGCTTGGAACGTTCGATCACGGTGTTGCGCGACGGCGGTTGTGACGCCGTCATCGTCGTGCTCGGCTGTGAGGCGGCCCGTGCTCGCGACCTTCTTGCCAGCTCCGCTCGTGCCACCGACCCGGCTACCACCTTGGTCGATGCACCGGGCTGGCAGCAGGGCATGGGCAGCTCCTTGCACAGCGGATTGCTCGCGGCGCGGGCATTGCCATGGCGGGCGGTGCTGGTGCACTTGGTCGACCTGCCTGACGTAACTGCTGAGGTCGTAGGCCGCATGATTCGGCAATCCCCATCTGACACTTCAGCATTGGCCCGCGCCACGTATGGCGGCCAACCCGGCCACCCGGTCCTCATCGGTCGCAACCATCTGGAACTGATCATGGTTCGGCTATCCGGAGACGTCGGAGCCAAGGGCTACCTGGCCCAGCATGGCGCCCTTGGTGTCGAATGTGGCGATCTGGCCGGCGGACAAGACCGCGACAACCAGTAGGTGAGCAGCAGCGGAGCAAGATCCTCCGTCTGAGAATGCGTCGTGATCAGGCGGGGTATGCTCCGGTGCTGGCCGGCAACCAGGGGGCCTGTCTGCCCACCTGACCGGATGGTCGCCCGCTGGCCACGTTCGCCGAATTGCTGGAGGTGCCCGCCGATGCCTGATGCGCGCTGCCATGCGTGAGGTCCTTACCGACCTCATGGCGTGGTGGCGAGCGGGGGAAACAGTGGGTATGGGCACCGTCGTTGGCACCTCACGGTCGGCACCACAGCCGCCCGGCGCAGCCATGCTTGTTGGTCCGGATGAGTCGGCTGTGGGTTCGGTATCGGGCGGTTGCGTCGAGTCCGCGGTCTACGCCCTCGCCCAAGAGGTAGTCGCTGACGGCCATCCGGTGCTGCAGCGCTACGGCGTCAGCGACAACGATGCCTTCGCGGTCGGCCTGACCTGCGGCGGCATTCTCGATGTCTTCGTTGAGAAGGTGTCGCGGCTGACGTTTCCCGAGCTCGCCGAGGTCGCCGCTGACATCGAGGCCGGCCGCCCTGTTGCCGTCGCTACCGTGGTGGAGCATCCCGCCGCCAGCAGGGTGGGAATGAGGATGATCATCCGCCTGGCTGACGACTCCCCCATCTTGGGCTCATTGGGGAGCGCGCGGATTGACGCCGCCGTGGCCGACGACGTTCGCGGTCTGTTGGCCACCGGCCATACCGAGCTGCTCACTTACGGCCCCGACGGTCAGCGGCGCGGCGAAGGGATGAGGGTGTTCTGTGCCAGCCATGCACCTCGCCCCCGAATGCTTGTGTTTGGGGCAATCGACTTCGCCGCCGCCGTCGCCCGGCTTGGCAGCTTCCTGGGATACAAGGTCACTGTGTGCGACGCCCGACCCGTCTTCGCGACCCGGACCAGATTTCCCGATGCCGACGAAGTGACCGTCGATTGGCCTCACCGATACCTGGCCGCCGAGGTCGAGGCAGGCCGGATCGATGCCCGCACGGTCATCTGCGTTCTCACTCACGACCCGAAGTTCGATGTGCCGGTACTGGAGATCGCGCTCCGTCTCCCGCAGGTCGGTTATGTCGGCGCAATGGGATCACGAAAGACCCATAACGAACGTCTCGAACGGTTACGCGAGGCAGGGCTGACCGACGCCGAGATCGGGCGCCTTTCCAGCCCGATCGGCCTCGATCTCGGGGCGCGGACACCGGAAGAGACTGCCATCTCGATAGCCGCCGAGATCGTTGGCCAGCGCTGGGGTGGCAAGGGGAGCCGCCTCACCGAACTCACTGGCCGTATTCACCACTCGGCACCATGACGAGGTGGCCGTTACTAGGTGCAGGCACGGCCTGGGTGAAGGCCGGGCTGGCAGGAAGCTGGCGGGATCGAGCTAGCTGACTGCATCCATTCCACAGACACTAGGACAGAATGGCGCTCATGGACCTGACGCATCGCTTTAGCGTGCCCACTGGTGTGCACGAGGCGTGGAACGCCTTCAATAATGTCGAGCAGCTGGCTCCCTGCTTCCCTGGCGTCACCATCACCAATGTCGCGGGCGAGGAATTCACCGGCAAGCTGAAGATCAAGTTGGGTCCCAGCATCCTTGTCTATAACGGGTCTGGTCGCTATCTCGAGCGCAACGAGGCTGAACGCCGGCTAGTCATTGAGGCCGACGGCAAGGAGAAACGCCGGAATGGAACGGCAGCCGTCACAGTGTCTGCCTCATTCACTGAAAACGGCACCGAGACCGACGTCGAGGTGCTGACGAACCTAGCGATCAGCGGCAAGCCAGCCCACTTGGGGGACGAGGTGATCGCCGACGTCAGTGAGAAACTGCTTGACCAATTCGTGAACTGCATTTCCAATCAGTTCGCTGACAGTCTCAGCGCCGTTGGCATGGTGTCCGCGAATAAAACGCCCCCTGAGCCTGTCGAAGGGGCGGTTTCCGACAAGCTCAGACCGCGTGCTGTGGCAGTAGGCGCTGCCACCGGAATCGATGAGGCGGACACCGAACAGACGATCGAGCTGGAGCCAGTGCCTGCTTCGCCGGCGGAAGCCGTAAGCAGTCGCATTACTGATTCATCGCTGCCTGCATCAGAAGCCGGCCCCTCGGTGGCTGCGGGTCTTGCGGACTTCACACCGCCGGTAACGGAGCCAGCTTCGCCGACGGCTCCGCACGTGGCCGAACCTCCTCGCTACCCGCCACGAGGCGACGACCTCGGACGAAGCGCCGTGAATGTGCTGAGCACCGTCGTGCCGGTCGTTCTGAAGCGCTATGGTCCGGCCCTCGTCATTATCGGCCTGCTGCTGTTCATCGCGATCAAGATCGTTAGACGTAAATCCTGATCAACCGTGGACAGTGAGCTGTACGCGGTCACGGTCTGCGTCCTGATCCGCCGTGGCAACACTTGGCTGCTGGTACTGCGGGCGCCTGGTGTCGCGTACGCGCCGAACATGATCGGAATGATTGGCGGCCACGTTGATGTCACCGATCCAGAGGCCGGTGTGCTGGAGGTGACCGCACGACGAGAAGTTGTCGAGGAAGTGGGTATTGATCTTTCCCAGGTGCCGTTGACGTACCTGGAGTCGGAGTTCTTTATCACAAGCGGCGGTGAGCGGCAGATCACCGTGACCTTCACGGCTCCGGCGCCACCTGGCGATGAGGCGTACGTGAACGCGCCGGCTGAACTTGCCGAGGTCGGCTGGTGGACTCTCGATGATCTTGAAGCCGATCCCCGCTGTCCCCCATGGCTGCCCGATCTGCTGCGCCGCGCAGGCGCAAGATAGTCAGCGTAGAACTCGGAGGCGTACGGTCTCGGGGAGGCCCTCGAGCTTCTCGACCAGCTCAGCTGTCAGGCCGCTTGCCACGTCGGTGATCACGTAGCCCAGCTCACCGCGGGTCGACAGGACCTGGCTCTCGATGTTGACGTGAGCATTCGCCAGTAACCCGTTTACGGTGGCAAGCACGCCCGGCACGTTGTGGTGAACATGCAGCAGCCTGCTACGTCCAGCGATGCTGCCGGTCTGCACCTGCGGCAAATTGACAGACATCGTGGTATGACCGCTGTCGGCGAAATCGCGCAATTTGCCGGCCACGAACCGGCCGATATCGATTTGCGCCTCCTCAGTCGACCCACCGATATGCGGTGTCAAGATCACATTCGGGATGTTCTGCAGGCCGCTGAAGAACGGGTCTCCGGCGCTCTTAGGTTCGTCTGCGAAGACGTCCAGCGCGGCACCGGCGATGTGTCCGCTGAGCAGGTGCTCGCGCAGCGCAACATGATCAACAACAAATCCGCGACACAGGTTTAGGAACAAGCTCCGCTTGCGCATCTTGGCGAATTGCTCAGCGCCGAACAGACCGGCGTTTCCGGGACGACCGTCCACATGCAAGGTGACCGTCTCGGCGACCTCGAGCAGCTCGTCAAGAGTTTCGCAGCGCTGGGCGTTACCCAGCGCCAGCTTGTCTGCGATGTCGTAGAAGTAAACCCTCATGCCGATCGACTCGGCCACTACCGAGAGCTGGCTGCCGATATTGCCATATCCGACAATGCCCAATGTGCGCCCTCGAACCTCGTGCGCACCCTTGGCCGACTTGTCCCAGACGCCGGCGTGCATCTTCGCGTTCTTGTCGGTGAGGTGCCGGGCCAGAGCAATGATCTCCGCGATAACCAGCTCCACCACGCTGCGTGTGTTGGAGAAGGGCGCATTGAAGACCGGGATGCCAAGCCTGGCGGCAGCCCCCAGGTCAATCTGGTTAGTCCCGATACAGAAGGCACCGATTGCCATCAGGTCCGGAGCAGCTTCGAGGATGGTCTCGGTGACGTTGGTCTTCGATCGGATGCCCAGCAGCTGTACCGCGCGGAGCGCATCGATCAATTCAGCTTCGTCGAGCGCTCCCTTGACGGTTTCGACCTGGATTCCGCGTTCGGTGAGCAGTCGGACGCCCTCGGGATGAATGTTCTCCAGCAATAACGCCTTCATGGCTCCTCATTGGTCGCGCGCTGAAATGCAGCCACCAGTGTAGGAATCTGGGCCAGGGAGAAAACCTATATCTCAGCCGACCACAGAGGGCGCCAGCTCGGTGTAGCTCTTCCAGGAACCTCTTCCTGTCGCCGACACGATCCCGTCGAGGCAAGCGTCCGCGAACACATCTGCCGCCGCGGCCAGCAGCGCATTGAAGGCGAACAGTGAACGAATCTGATCATCGGCGAGTGGGCGGCGCGACGAAGCAAGACAGAAGACGGTGTCGCCATCAAACATGGAGTGCACAGGCCGAACAGCGCGGGCCATGCCGTCGTGGGCGACTGCGGCGATCTTGCTGGCTTGGGCTTTGGTCAAGATCGCATCTGTCAGCACGACACCGATCGTGGTGGCGACAGTCCGCTGGCCCCGAGCGTAGGTGGTGGCGAGGACCTCTCGCTCGGCATCGCTTGGCGTGGCGAGTAGCCGCAACCAATCGGCCCACAGTCGGCCGCTTTCCGGGTTTACAGGCGACCCGGCTGCGTTCACGACTACGGCTGCTGCAACCGACACGCCCGACTCGAGCTCCTTTTCGGCATACCCGAAGCCTCCTTTGATGCCGCCACACACCGCTCCGGTACCAGCCCCTATCGATCCGGTTTCAGGCTGCTCTCGGGTAGCCGCCGCTAGCGCCAACATTCCGAAATCATCCGTCGGCCGGTTGCCGAAAACACCGCCGCGACCGAGGTCGAAGATCACCGCGGCCGGTACGATCGGCACAACTTGATGACGCTCGGGGCCGACCGGCCACCCGATTCCAGCGGCCTCCAGTCCGGCCATTACCCCATTGGCTGCCGCTAGCCCGTACGCGCTCCCGCCAGTGAGCACGACTGCATGTACCCGGTCTATCGCTGTCGTTGGATCCAGCAGGTCGGTTTCTCGCGTTCCGGGGCCGCCGCCGCGTACGTCAACGCCGCCAACCGCACTGTCTCGGGCCACCACAACCGTCGTCCCCGTCAGCCAACCCTCGCCGTCTGCGGTGTGATGCCCAATCTCGAACCCTTCAATCACCCGCTCATTCTGCCGACTTGTGGTCGATCAGGTGCTGCTCGCGGCGACCGTGTAGAGCGAGGAACGCAGGCCGAACATGTGCTGGAACGTCTTTCCCGAGACAGTCGCGGTCCGCGCGCTTCCGATGATCTTGATTGCTTTCACTCGCCCGCCCCAGGCACCGGCGCCGTCGCGACTGGTGATCTGCAGTTGCTTCACGGTGCCCACCGATGGCCAGGCCCGGCTGATGCTGCTCGCGCTGAGCGTCCGGGTCCAGGCCTGGGACTTGATCACTCCGTCATACAGATCGCGCTGCGCAGCCAAGTACGGGTGGTCGCCTCGAGCGGAATGTCCGCCATTGGACGAGGCGAACTGGGTGAGCGCTACGACGCCTCGGTAGGTGACGATGGTTCCGGCCGTGGCCTTGGCTGCCGCATTGCCGCCACCAGTCTCGCTGCCCATCCCGCGGTAGACCTGGCAGGCAGTGGTGTCACAGATGTCGTATCCGGAATAGCCACCGAATTTCTGGAGTCGAACCGCGTACGACCGCGCCGCGACGGCCTGCGCCCGTACCGCATCTGCCGCCCAGGAGGTCGGCATTTCGGCTGGCACGACACCTTTGACGTAGTCCTCGAGGAGCACATTGTTGATCGTCCGTGCGCCGGCTCCTCTCTTGATCAGCGCCACACTCCCCCGGTACGAACGCACCGAACCGTTCGGAAGCACCACCTTCACGATCTTGGAAGGAGTGGAGAACGACCAGGTGCCGGTCGTCAGCACGGTCGACTTCGTGACATAGCTTCCGCTGCTCGTCCGGTAGCTGAGTCGGTAGCCAGCGCCGGAGCGGTTGATTCGCCAGGAGGTGTATTTCGCCCCGGTCGGCAGGGTGTAACGATGACCTGCAGTGTCACTGACGGTAAGGCCACGCGCCGGCAGCACCCGGAGGCTTTTGTCGTTGTCTGCGGTGATCCAGACCTTGATCTTGGTTCCGCTCGGCATCTTGCTCAGCCGGGTGCCTCGGTAATAGAAGGCGAGGATTTGTTTCCACGACAGGCCTTTCTGAGCTGCCCCGTGCGCGCCGTACTGCGACATGCCCCAACCGTGGCCCCAGCCGGCGCCGCGGATCGTGAAGGTTGCTGACTTTGCTGATACCGCTGAGTCAGCACGGGCGGGGATGGTGGTGAGCACAGCGAAGGTGCCAACCACTGCTAGGGCCAAGGCAGCGCCGAGAAGACGTCTGGCCCAGACGAAGGTGCTGGCAGCTGTCGGGGAAGGAGACATGACCATTCCATTCGTAGGCAAGTGGCCATAGCCTGCAGCACGTCAATCGCGACACGCCAGTGAAAGAAAGAGATTGATGTTACTAATGTGATGTTTGGTGCGAGCCTTAAGGATCGAGCGTGATCTCAGTGCCTTTCTCGGCGGAGGCATAGCAGGCGTCGATCACCACAGCCCGCGCCAGTGCCTGCTTGCCGCGATGGTTGGTGTAGTCACCAGATCGCACCTTGGCGACGAAGTCCAAGACACTCTCGGTGTGCAGGCCATCAGGCGGAATGTTGGGATGCAACGTCGCGGGCACGCCTGCCTGCTCGGTCCAGACATTCAGACTGCGGTGGGGGTCATCCGGCGCACCCCACTCGATGCTGGCGCCACCGTCAGAGCCGTACACGGTCACATAGCACTGATCTTTAGGGATCCACTGAGCCCAACTGGACTCCAGCAGCAGCGTTCCACCACCCTGCAGTCGCAAGAATGCAGTCGAGAGATCCTCGACATCGAAGGCGCCTGGCTCCACGCCGGTCTTGCGCATGGTCGCCGCCGCTGAGCTGCCTTTGCCACGTGGCCCGAACTCCGCGTACGTCGCGGCGGTGACCGCCCGAACCGCCGGCTCATTGAGCAAATAGAGCGCGATGTCGAGCATGTGCACTCCCAGATCCATGAGCGGCCCACCGCCGGAAATCGCACGCTGCGTGAACCAACTGCCGAGGCCCGGAATCCCCTCGCGTCGCAGCCAGCCGGCCTTGGCGTAATAAATCGGGCCAAGGATGCCGTCGTCGATCATCTTCTTGAGGACTTGCACGTGGCCGCGGCGCCGATGGTTGAACGAGACATCGAGCACACGATCATTGCGCTCAGCCGCCTCGACCATCAGGCGCGCGGTCTCGGCGTTCTCGGCCATCGGCTTCTCCGAGAGCACATGGATGCCGGCATCGAGTGCTGTCACTGCGATCGGAGCGTGCAAGGTGGTCGGTGCGGCGATGCTCAGCAGATCAAGCCGCCCATGATCAACAAGATCCTGCCAGTCCGTATAGCGGTGCTCCTCCGGGACCTCGTACGCCACGCCGAGCGTCTGCAGCGCGTCCAGCTCCATTCCCGCCAGCGCCACAAGATCGACATCAGCTACTTCCGCGTACGCCGCCATATGCTGCTGCCCAGCCCAGCCAAGACCGATGACACCGGCACGGAGCCGACCTTCCGCGCTCACGCGCGGACCTCCTCGCCGACGGGGCGGCTGTTGAAATAGGGCGCTGGCTGGCTGACGACCTCTGGGGCGGTGAAATCGGTGCTCTGCTCGGGCCGGGCCCAGAGCACAGCGTTGGCCAGCACCCGCTTGACGTCAGCATGCTGGTAGATCGGGTAAGCCTGATCGCCAGGTGAGAAGTAGAACACCTTGCCCTTGCCACGTCGCCAACAGCAGCCGGATCGAAAGACCTCGCCGCTGCTGAAGGTTGAGAGGAAGATCAACTCATCCGGCGCTGGGATGTCAAAGAACTCGCCGTACATCTCATGCTCGTTGATCACGATTGGTTGCGGAATGCCCGCCGTGATCGGATGGGAGGGGTTGACCGACCAGACCAGCTCAGTGTCACCGGAGTTGCGCCAGGCCAGGGAACAACTGGTGCCCATCAGTCGCTGGAAGATCTTCGAGAAGTGGGCGGAGTGCAACACCAGCAAACCCATCCCGCCAAGAACGCGCTGATGCACCCGATCGACGACGGCGTCGTCGACCTCGGAATGAGTTGCATGTCCCCACCACGTCAGGACGTCGGTGCTGGCCAAGAGTTCCACCGTCAGACCGTGTTCGGGCTGATCTTGAGTAGCCGTGCTCACCGTGACGGAGTCACCCAACAGCTCAGCTAGGCCAGCGGCGATGGCGCCGTGCATGCCGCTCGGATAGCGCTCAGCCATGCCGGCCCTGTCTCGTTCGTATCGCTCGTGAAAGTTCTCGCCCCATACAGTGACGCGGATCGGTGAAGTCACGACTGCCAGTCTGCCCGAAGCGCTGCCCGCTCCAGGCACCCGGCCAACGCGCTAAGTACGCGGTCACGAGGTAGGTGAATGATGAGGCATGGACTCCGAGGCCCACTCCTTGCAGCGACTGAAACTGCGAGCCTTCGACCTCAGCGACCGAACGATCCGGCGCGGCGAAGCATCCGCCGTACGCCGTATCGAGCGATGGCGACAGCGGGCTTTCATGATCATCCAATGTTCGGTGACGGCAGGGGTGGCGTGGCTGCTCGCGAGCCTGCTGCTCGGCCATCAGGTTCCTTACTTTGCAGCGGCTGCTGCCATCCTCGTCCTTGGTCTCGCATACGGACAGCGGCTCCGGCGCGGGGTAGATGTAGCGATTGGCGTTACGGTCGGCGTCACGCTGGGCGATATCTGGTTGTTGTTGTTCGGCGCCGGCGTGTGGCAGGTTGTGGCTGTCTGCACCATTGCGATGTCACTGGCGACGCTGGTGGGAGCAGGTCCATTGATGACGACCCAGGCGGGCGCCCAGTCCATCGCAGTGTTAGTTATGGCACCCACCTTTAAGTACGGAATCGACCGCGGGCTCGATGCCGCGATCGGCTGCTCGCTCGCCCTACTGGTGGCGACCGTGGCACCAAGCGGTCCGCTCCGCAAGCCCGCGGTCGTGGCGGCCAAGGTTGTAGCGGGAATGGCTGAGACGCTGGAGGCTGCGGCCGATGCCCTCGCGTCGAAGGACGAGGAGGCTGCCAACGCCGTGCTGGATCGGGCCCGGGCGGCAGAGAAGGATATGGCTACTTTCGACGTCGCTGCGGCCGAAGGCCTGGAGGTGGTCCGCTACTCGCCATTTCGCCGCCGCCACCTGAGCGAGGCAATCGCAATGTCCGACTTGCACGCACCCCTCGACTCCGCCAGCCGCAACATTCGAGTCCTCGTACGGCGGTGTGTAGTTGCGGTATGGCGTGGCGCTGACGTGCCGGTGGCCTATCAGGATCTGATCCGGCGGCTGGCCGAAATCTGCCGATTCATCGCACATGAGTTTTCGGAACACCGATTTCCCACAGCGGCGCGTGATCAACTTCGTGAGATCGGCGAGGCCAGTGCGCATCTCCAGCTCACTCACTCCATCTCGACCGTCGTGATCTTGGCTCAGGTTCGCTCGATCGTGGCAGACCTGATTCAGCTGACCGGTATGAACTATCACGAGGCCCGTGAACTCATTCCCGACATGGACTGATCGATCCTGGTGATTTGGCTTGGCAGGCTGGCTCTGCGCCCCTGCGAAGAACTCTCCGGTGGGCCGAAACTCATGTTCACGTGGCTGGCTGACGGTCTGCCCGGTGGCAAAGTGTGCAGACCGTCAACACACCGTGCAGACCTCAACAAGGCCGGTGCCGGTCCTCGAATAGTGGTGAGGAACGGCTGCCGGCCAGCGATTTGGCTTGGCTGCGGGGCTGACGTATGGTAGTACACTGCCGACGCGGGGTGGAGCAGCTCGGTAGCTCGCTGGGCTCATAACCCAGAGGTCACAGGTTCAAATCCTGTCCCCGCTACAACGAAACACCT
>JAICEV010000023.1 GCA_025923975.1 Propionibacteriaceae bacterium | reverse complement strand
GGTCTGGAGCTGCCTGGTGCGCGCAGTGGGCTACTTGATCGGCATGGTGCAGGGCCGGGCACTCGACGAGATGATGGCACTGGGCTCCTTCGTCGCTCATCCAGGTCGACTACGCGATCTCCGCAGGCGGACGGCTGCCATAGACCCGACGCCAGGAACCCGTGACGTCGTTGAGTCCTTGCGACCGCCTTGGTGGAGCGGGCTGCAGGTTGGACTGGATGCGCTGACCGGTGCCGCGTCCGAGCGCTACCGTTCAGTGGCGGGTGACTCGGATGTGGCTTCGATCGACGAGCTGACCGGCGACGACTTCAGCTCGGCGGCCGATGACCGCCCGAAGAACCTTTGGCTCAGCCCAGCAGCCATCACCACAGCCGTCGCAGTCGTGGCAAGTCTGATCGCTGCTCGTGGCCTTTTCGGTCGCGGTTCCCTGGTGGCTCCGGCGTTGCTTCCTGCGCAGGACGACGTCATTGGCCTGTGGCGGTCAGTCGTGAGTGCGATTCCCGGCGCCCCTGCACAGGTGACACCGCCTTGGGAGGCGCTCGTTGCCCTCGCTTCCACGGCCATGTTCGGCCAGCCCGAATGGTTGATCACCTTGCTGCTGTGCGGCGTCGTGCCGTTGTCGTTGCTGGCGGCGTACCCGCTCGTCCGGCGCGTGATCAACGACCGCAGAGTACGGCTTTGGGTCTGCGGCACGTACGCGCTACTTCCGGTACTGCTCGGTGGCACGAATCAGGGCCGGCTCGTTCTGAGTGTGGTGGCCATCAGCCTGCCGTTGCTCGTCATGGCGGCGCGGGCGCTGGTGCTGCGCCGGACGCGAACCCCGGAGGCGTGGCGCGGCGGCTGGGGTGCCGGAGTGGTCCTCGTCGCCCTTGTGGCATTCGAGCCGTCAATGATGATCTTTGCAGTGCTGGCTGGGATCCTCGGCGCTATTGTGCTGCGACGCAGCCCACGCAAGATCGGACGAATCGGCATCGCACTCGGGGTGCCGTTGCTGGTGCTGCTGCCGTGGTGGCCGACGCTGATCTCAGCGCCCGGACGTCTGTTCGTTGGGCCCGATTCGGCGCTAGCTGGAGTGACGCCCGCTGCACCGGCGTGGCAGCTGTTCCTCGGGCGCGACTTTGGCCTCGGACTGCCGCCACTATGGGTGGGTGCTGTTGTCTTCGGCGTCGTCTGGCTTGTCGCCCTTCTCGGACTCGCTCGCCGCCCTGCTCGTCGCGCGGTCCTTGCCGCCTGGGCCGCTGCCCTGGTCGCCTTCGGGATGGCTGTGCTGTTATCAAGATTGGTGGTCTCAGTGCCTCCGGCGGGCATCGAGGTGCGACCCTGGGTCGGCAGCTACCTGCTACTTGGCTTCGCCGCATTGCTCATCAGTGCCGGCATGGGACTCGACGGAATCTCGACAGACATCAAGGAGCGCAGCTTCAGCTGGCTCCAGCCCGCCTCGGTTCTTGCTGGCATTGCGGTCTGCCTGATCAGCGTTGGCGGTGCAGCTTGGTGGGTGCTGGCCGGCGCACACGGCCCGATCGAGCGTTCCCGACTGGACGCGATTCCGCCGTACGTCATGAATGCCATGAAGTCAGACGCGCGACCACGTCTGCTTGCCATCGACCTCATCGACGGCACTGGACGATACGCCGTGCTGGCCGATGATCACCTGAGGTTGGGCGACGCCGATCGTGGTTTCACCTTCGGCGGCTCCGTCGCTGCCCGCGACCAGGTCGATGACTTGGTGGTACGCCTGGTGGCCGGCACTGCGGACTCCGATATCAACCCTCAGCTGACCAATCTCGGGATCGGTTACGTCTGGGTGACCGGTGCAGACTCAGAGACCAAGGCCAGGATCGACAACACACCGGGTTTGGGCACCGCTAGCGGAAACGAGCGCGGGATCATCTGGAAGCTTGAACCGCCGGTGGCACGCTCAGTGGTCGCAGATGGGCCAGCCCGGCTGCCCCTCGGTCCTCCGCCGGCGCCGGTCCCCCAGAGTAGCCAAGGTCGACAGCTGCGGATCGGTGAGTCCGCGGATGTTCGGTGGCGGAGCGAGCTGAATGGCCGAACTCTTACTCCGGCCGCCGACGGATGGCAGCAGGTCTTTGCACTTCCTGCAGACGGCGGGACCGTGACATACACGTTGCCGTCGCTGATGCCGTGGTTGCTGCCGTTTCAGGGTTTGATCCTCCTAGTCGCGGGGGTACTCGCCGCTCCAGCCATCCGGCGGCCCGAGGTGCGTGATCCCGCCAAGACAGCCCGGCGCGCCGCAACCCTCTCGGAGCTTGCCTGATGTCTGATCTTCGAATACGTGAGCGGTCTCTGCGTGGCCGCCGTGCCGTTGCGATCGGCGCAGCCCTGGCCGGTCTGCTGTTGATTCTTGGCGGTGGGACTTTCCTCGGCGAGGAGGAGCCAGCGTCCGACGACAGTCGCATTCCGCTGATCGGTCGCACAACGACGATCTGCACCAACCCGGCTCCACCGAGCGGCGAGCCACGCGGGAAGACGGAGGTTTCGGCAGTCTCGATCCGCGAGGCACCCGATCGAACGGGTTTGCTCACGGGCTCGACGCTCCAGTCCAAGCCATTGGAGCTGAAGCTCACAGCACCTGGTAAGGGTGCACAGCTGCCCGGAGTCACCTCAACCGTCATGATCTCTGCTGACGGGGTAATGGCGAGCGCCAGCAGTGCAGTGATTGTTGGCGACGTGCTGGAAGGCCCGGAAGCTGGACTCAAGGCGGCGCCTTGTCTGGCTCCGGCCACCTCGCACTGGTTCGCTGGTCTCACCGCGTCCGATGCAGATCGCACCGACTTGATCTTGACCAATCCGGACGACGCTCAGGCCCAGGTCGATCTTCGGTTCTATGGCCAGAGCGGTCGAGTTGCGGTCCCGGGTAGCCCTGGGGTCGTGATCGGAGCTCACGAGTCCCGCACCGTTTCGTTGAGCAGCCTGGTGGAGGCCGAGAGCGCGCTCAGCGTGGCAGTGCAGGCGAGCCAGGGCCGGATTACCGCAGTAGCTAAGCGAACGCAGACTGTTCAGCTGAAGCGCGCTGGAGTCGACTGGCAGCTCCCATCGGCAACGCCGAGCAGCGTCGTCGTCATCCCCGGCATCCCGGAGGACCCCGGCAGCCGCCAGCTGGTCGTGGCCAATCCCAGCCAAACGCGGGCTAGCGTCGCCGTACAGGTCCTCGGTCTCCAGGGACCCTATGAGCCCGCCGAAGCAGGGTCCCTTGACGTCCCACCCGAGAGCACTGCGACTGTGAACCTCGAAAAGGGCCTGGCGGGCCAGGCCGGCAGCGTCAAGCTGACAAGCAACGTGCCTGTAACGGGCTCGGTGATCTCCACCAGCCACCGCGGCGGCGCGGCGCCCGATCTGGCAGTCCAGTCCGCCGCTGTCCCCTTGATCGGAACCGGAGTCAGCGCGCTCGCGACAAGCAACATCGCCGATAGCGTGCTAGTCGTCAGCAATGGTGGAGACGACGACGCTCAGATCTCCTTCGAGGTACTGAGCTACGACGGCGTCAGGTTGCGAACCGTTGACACGGTGCTCGGGCCGAATACCACTGCGACGAGGCGGTTGAACTCGCCGGCGCCGTCTTATGTCGTAGTCAAGGTGCCACCCGGTTCCTCGGTGGTCGGAGGCGTGGTTCTCACCCAGCCAAACCGAAACGTCGCCGGGTTGGCCACGATTCCGCTGAGCTCGCCCGACCTCTCCAGCCGGGCTCCAGCGACCAGGCCTGACTCTGCAGCCGGCCGCTAGGACCGGCCAGCCCTCCGGCTGATGGAAACGCACCTGCACGTCCGTTCCTGCCACCCTGCATCCGTTGTACAACGTGTGCATCGCGAGGGGAACGCACACGTGCACGTCCGTTCCTTTGCCACGCGCGTGTCGACTCCAGGCGGCTTTCCAGCTCATGCGTGATCGAAACCAGGGCGGGCTCAGTCGTCCTCGGCGCCTGCACCCTCGGGGTCGATCTCCTCGACGCTACGGCCGGTGAGGGCGGAAAGCTGTTCCACGATTGTGCGATAGACCAGGATGCGGAGGCCGCGGCGACTCACGGCGCGGTGCTCGAGCGGCCTGCGATAGACCACCACCTGGCCCGGCTGGTCCGCCGTGCCCTCGACTGCGGCGGCAAGAGGTACCTGATCGCCGGACCAGGCCATGTCGAAGTGCGGAACATCTTCAATTCCGAATGTGATCCCGACCAGCGCTTCTGGACACTGCACTCCCACGCGGTCGACAGCATCGTGGACGGCCTCGCTGAAGAAGTCGGCCTTGTTCGCCGGATGTGGCGGCTGAGCGCGCCGGACACTGAGCGCGTTCGGCAGTGCCAAGGGTCCGCGAAGTCCCCGGCCATGACGATCACGACGGTGGCTGGACACGTGAGCACTGTAGTCGTGTTTGATTGCTCCGCTCGCTAGTGCTCGCTCCGCGCGGATCGCGCTGGGCAGCCGCCTACTTCGTCGTCACTTGGGACGAAGAACGTGTCCCCTCGTTCCTCCTCAGCACGGCGGCGCGCGATCCGGACACGGCAGCGCTTCCCACGATCGAACCCGCCTCCGGAGTAGCGTCGGGCAGGTGAGGACGCGCCGCTGTTCACGAGCAGGCTGCCAGCGTCCGGCCACCTCGACACTGACATACGCCTATCGAGACTCCACAGCGGTCCTCGGCCCGTTAGCGAGTCAGGCCGAACCGCATTGCTACGACCTGTGCCAGCAGCATGCGCAGACCCTTTCGGCACCCCGCGGCTGGGAGGTGATCAGGCTTGCGGTCGAGGAGCAGCCGAAGCCAACTACCGATGATCTGCTGGCTCTCGCCGACGCGGTGCGCGACGTCGGCCTTTCCTACGATCCTCCAGCGGGACCGATTACCGAGCCTGCGCTGGGGCGTACCGGGCTCGTCGAACTGGCGCGCCGCGGACATCTGACTGTCCTCGCCGATCCTGGAGCAGGCTGAGCACTGATGAGCCCAGGGCCTGCCGTAGGGCGCACTCCGGGGGCTTTGACGGGCTCGGCCCAGATGTCGTCACGGGCGACGGCGGGACAGTCTAGGATGCTCAGGCGATGATCAAGCGGGGGATCTTTAAAGCCAACGACATTCGGGGAATCACTGAGGGCGGTGACCCGGAGTGGGACGCCGCCGGGGCATATGCCATTGGTACCGCGGCGGTTGAGGTGCTTGAAATCAACAGTGGCAGCGGATCTCTCGTGGTGGGCCGCGACATGCGGACCAGTGGTTCACGGATGGTGGCTGCCTTCATCGATGGTGTGCTTAACCGCGGTGTCAACGTGATCGACATCGGCCTGTCCAGCACCGACCAGCTGTGGTTCGCCTCGGGCAGGCTCGACTTACCCGGCGCCATGTTTACCGCGAGTCACAATCCGAGTGAGTACAACGGGATCAAGTTCTGCCTGGCAGGCGCCAAGCCGATCACTCCGGCCGCATTGGCCGAAATCGCTGATCGCGCCACGGCCGCTGACCCCCTACCAGCGGTGGCACCAGGGCAGCGATCCGAGCAGGACCTGCTGCCTGCCTATGCGAACTACCTGCACTCCCTTGTCGATCTGACCGGCATCCGGCGATTGCGAGTCGTGGCGGATGCCGGCAACGGGATGGCTGGATACACGCTGCCGGCCGTTCTTAGCGGCGATGATCTTGAGTTGATCGGTCTGTTCCTTGACCTTGATGGCACCTTCCCCAACCATCCGCCGAACCCGCTCGAGCCCGAGAACCTCCGCGATGCACAGGCGGCCGTCCGCGAGCAGCAGGCTGATCTTGCTTTGGTGTTCGACGGCGACGCGGATCGTTGCTTCATCATCGATGAGCGTGGCGAGGTGGTCAGCCCGTCGGCGGTCACCGCGATGATCGCAAGCCAGGAGCTGGCAAGGGAGCCAGGTGCCACCATCGTTTGTAACAAGATCACCTCAAGGGTGGTGCCGGAAGTCGTTCTCGCCGAGGGCGGGAAGATCGTCATCACCCGAGTTGGTCACACCTTCGTAAAGGCCGCCATGGCGGAGCACGACGCGATCTTCGGCGGCGAGCACTCAGCGCACTACTACTTCCGTGAGTTCTGGGGAGCCGACACAGGCATGCTGGCGGCTATGCACGTATTGTCGGCAGCTGGCCATTCCGACCGGCCGCTGTCGGAGTTGGTATCTCGTTTTGACAGGTATGCAGCCTCCGGAGAGATCAACAGCCTCGTCGCCGACCAGCAGCTGATCATGGATCGGGTAGCAGGGGCCTTCGTCGGTCGCGGCGAGCAAGACCGACTCGATGGGCTGACCGTCTCTGGCCCGGACTGGTGGGTCAACGTACGACCCAGCAACACTGAGCCGCTGCTCAGGCTCAATGTGGAAGCTGCCAGCCGGGAGACGATGGAGGCTTTGCGTGACGAGACGTTAAGTTTGATCCGCGCCTAGCGGAGCAGAGTCAAGGAGGGATGAGCGTGGCTGTCGACCTGGCACCGGAGCTGCTAGAGATTCTGGCCTGCCCCAACTGTCATGGAGCACTCGCTGTCGATCATGACCGGGACGAGCTGGTATGCCTAGCGGCCGACTGTGGCCTGGCCTATCCGGTGCGGCAACAGATTCCAGTGCTGCTGATCGACGAGGCTCGCCGTCCAAACTCTGGTACCGATCATCCGGACACCTCACCCGGCCGGTGATGTCGATCTTCAACGACTCCTGGCTGGAGGATCACAAGGCGCTGGCCGGGGCGGATTCGATCCTGCGCCGATTGGCTGAAGCCGGAGCCCGCGTGCGGCGCGAGGTCGCGGACTCAGCAGAGCCAATCAGTCGGTTGAGTGAGCTGCCACGTCCTAGGGCGGTGATCGCCGCCGGCACAGAGGCCCGCTTCATCCGGGCAATGCTGGAACCGGTGTGCCCGGTTCCATTTGTGGCGTGGCCGACCCATGGCCTCCCGGGCTGGGTGGGGGCGCTCGATCTTGTGGTTGTCATGGCTAGCGAGAGTTCCCCAGCCGGTCTGATTGCAACCGTTCATGAGGCGGTACGCCGTGGCTGCCAGCTGTTGATCGCATGCCCACGACCTTCCATGATCGCCGAGCACTCCGCGTCCCGATCCACCATCGTGCTACCGACTGCGACGGCCGATCCGCTGGCGGCGGCGATTGTGGTTCTGGATGGCCTGCACAGCATGCAGCTCGGACCAGAGGTCTACCCACTGCAGGTCGCCGATGCCATGGACAAGGTGGCCGAAGACTGTTCGCCATTTGCCGACGTTTCTGAGAACCCGGCAAAGGATCTCGCCATGGGCCTGGCCGACGCGCAGCCGCTCGTCTGGGGTGGTTCGGTGCTGGCAGCGCGAGCCAGTCGCCGGCTCGCCGAAGCGCTCCGCGCCGCCAGTGGCCGCGCCGCACTGGCAGCTGATGCCGACGCCCTGTTGCCGATCTTGGAATCCACGCCACCGCGTGACCCTTTTGCTGACCCGTTCGAGGACCAGTTGGCCGTCGATCGCCGGCCAACGTTGGTGTTGCTCGATGATGGGAATACCGAGAGCCTGATCCGTTCTGATCATCAGCGTCTGGTCTCAGCGGCGGAACGCAACGACGTACGCGTCTGTCCAATCGCACACTGGTCAGGTTCGGATGTCGAGCGGTATGCAACTCTGCTGCAGACCGGAATGTTCGCTGCTGTCTACCTGGCCGTCGGCCTCGGCCGGAGCCTGGAACGCTGACAGCCACCCATTTCTGCGGCAGGATTTCCCTGTGAGCGCAGAAGGTGGGACCAAGGCGGTCGTGGCGGCCTTGATCGCCAATTGTTTCATCGCGTTGACCAAGTTCGGTGCCTGGATACTGACTGGGGCTTCGTCCATACTGGCGGAGGCGATCCACTCCGTTGCGGATGCTGGCAACCAGGTCTTGCTGCTGGTCGGCGGCCGGCGCGCGCAGCGGGAGGCGACCGAACAGCACCCGTTCGGCTATGGCCGGGAGCGGTACGTCTTCGGCTTCATCGTCTCCGTCGTGCTGTTCAGCGTCGGCGGACTGTTCGCGCTATATGAGGCGTACCACAAATGGCATGAGATTCAGGAAGGCCACCCCAACGAACTGCTGGAGAGCAGGTGGTGGTGGGTCCCGGTCGTCATCCTGGTAGCCGCGATCGTGGCCGAGAGCCTCTCGTTCCGGACTGCCATCAGAGAGTCAAACAAGGTACGCGGCAGGCAAAGCTGGAGCAAGTACATCCGCTCTGCCAAGGCGCCAGAGCTGCCGGTCATCCTGCTGGAGGACTTCGCAGCGCTGGTGGGTTTGATCTTCGCCCTGTTCGGTGTCGGCATGACGCTGCTGACGCACAACGGCATCTTCGACGTGATCGGGACGGTCATGATCGGACTGCTGCTCGTCGCAGTGGCGATCGCTTTGGCGATCGAGACCAAGAGCCTGCTGCTCGGCGAAGCGGCCAGCCTCGATGCCATCGCTCGGATTGAAGGGGCGCTGACCACCACACCTGGCGTCGAGCGGATCATCCACATGAAGACGTTGCACCTCGGCCCGGAGGAGGTGCTGGTCGCTGCCAAAATTGCGGTGGGTCCACAGGCGAGTGCCGCCGAAGTGTCGGAGACGATCAATCGGGCCGAGATCAATATCCGCGAAGCCGAGCCGATGGTTACCGCGCTCTACTTGGAGCCGGACATCTACGACCCGAACCACGTTCCGGCACCACGGCCTGAGCGGCCCGCGGCTCCCAGCCACTGAGCTTTGGAGCTGCTCACACATCGCGCGATTCCCATGCTCGCAGCTACGGCCATTGCTGCGTACGTTTTCGCCCGATTGGTGGGAGATGCACGCCTTGAAAGGTCGATCTGGCGGCCTTATGCGCCGTTTGGTGGGAAACGATCGGTCGCCCGTGTCATGGACCAGTGTTCTAGCCGATGCCGGGATCGTTCCGCGGTTGTCGCATCCCTCCCTTAGGCTTCCACTCATGGATTTTCGCGTTGCCGATCTGACCCTCGCCGAATTCGGCCGCAAGGAGATCAGCCTGGCCGAGCACGAGATGCCTGGACTGATGGCTATGCGGGCGCAGCACGGCGAGTCAAAGCCGCTCTCGGGAGCGAAGATTGCCGGCTCGTTGCACATGACGGTGCAGACGGCAGTGCTCATCGAGACGCTGGTGGCGCTGGGTGCTGAGGTTCGGTGGGCGAGCTGCAACATCTTCTCCACCCAGGACCATGCGGCCGCCGCGGTCGTGGTCGGGCCGGACGGCACGCCGGAGGACCCGAAGGGTGTCTCAGTCTTCGCGTGGAAGGGTGAGACGCTCGAGGAGTACTGGTGGTGTACCAGCCAGATTCTTGACTGGCCCGATGGCGAGCTGGCCAACATGATCCTCGACGATGGCGGCGACGCCACGATGCTCGTACATAAGGGCGCAGAAGCTCAGAAGGCCGGCGAGGTGCCAGAGGCTTCGACGGGGGACTCTGATGAGTGGCGCATCTTTCTGGACCTGATACGCCAGACGTTGGCGGAGGGACGCTCCTGGATCGAGATCGCCAATGCCATCAAGGGCGTGACCGAGGAGACCACAACTGGCGTTCATCGCCTGTACGAGATGCTGCGTGCCGGTTCCTTGATGTTCCCCGCGATCAACGTCAACGACTCGGTCACCAAGTCGAAATTCGACAACCGTTACGGGATCCGGCATTCGTTGATCGATGGTCTCAACCGTGCCACTGATGTGCTGATCGGCGGCAAGGTTGCGGTCGTTTGCGGATACGGCGACGTAGGCAAGGGCTGCGCTGAATCACTTCGCGGACAGGGCGCTCGAGTGATCGTCACCGAAATTGATCCGATCTGCGCGCTACAGGCAGCGATGGATGGCTTCCAGGTCGCCACCCTCGAAGAGCTGCTTGAGATCGGTGATATTTACGTCACCGCAACCGGCTGCCGCGATGTGATCACCGCCGATCACATGCAACGGATGAAGCACCAAGCGATCGTGTGCAACATCGGGCACTTCGACAACGAGATCGACATTGCCGGGCTGGCCGCGCTACGCACCGCAACCAAGATCAACATCAAGCCTCAGGTGGATGAGTGGCAATTCGTCGAGGACGGCGCCGAGCCGCACAGCATCATCGTGCTCAGCGAAGGCCGCTTGATGAATCTGGGCAACGCCACCGGTCACCCCAGCTTCGTAATGAGCAACTCCTTCACCAATCAGGTACTTGCCCAGATCGAACTGTTCACCAAGCCCGAGGAGTATCCGCTCGGCGTCTACACCCTTCCCAAGCAGCTCGATGAAGCGGTGGCCAGACTGCATCTGGATGCACTCAACGTGCACCTCACCGAGCTCACTTCGAAGCAGGCCGACTATCTGGGGGTGCCGGTCGGGGGGCCGTACAAGTCCGATCATTACCGCTACTAACTAAAGCGATGAAGGATGAAGATCGCCCTCGAGCATCGCACGACTTACCGCTTCGACCGGCCGATCACCATCGGGCCGCACGTCATCCGGCTGCGTCCCGCGCCACACTCCAGGACCCCCATTGAGTCCTACTCGCTGACGATTTCGCCCGCTGACCACTTCATCAACTGGCAACAAGATCCTTTCGGCAACTACCTGGCGCGAGTGGTCTTTCCTCACAAGGCGAGGGAGCTGGAGATCACCGTCGGACTGGTTGCCGACATGGGGGTGATCAACCCGTTCGACTTCTTCATCGAGAGCTACGCCGAGAACTACCCCTTCAGCTATCCGCCCGAGCTCGAAGCTGACCTCAAGCCATACCTGGATATCCCCGCTTCCGCGCTTGGGCCGCTGATCAAGGAGTGGGTCGCGAGTAGCACCACACCGTCATCCGATGCCCAACCGACTATCCAATTTCTTGGCGCATTGAACTCCGCCATCTACAGCGACATCGCCTATTCCACCCGGATGGAAGCCGGCGTTCAGACTCCTGACGAGACTCTCACCCGACGGATCGGCTCCTGCCGGGATTCGGCTTGGTTGCTGGTGACTGCCCTGCGGCAATGCGGGCTGGCGGCTCGATTCGTCTCGGGCTACCTCGTCCAGCTGGCACCCGACCAGCCGAGTGTTGATGATGCGAGCGGGCCAACCGAGGACTTTACCGACCTGCATGCCTGGGCCGAGGTCTACATCCCTGGTGCCGGCTGGATTGGGCTCGATGCCACCTCCGCACTCTTCGCCGGCGAAGGTCACATTCCGCTGGCAGCCACACCGCACCCGGCGTCCGCGGCAGCGATCACCGGGGCAACCGAGCCGTCGGAGACCACGATGGAATACGCCAACACCGTACGGCGTGCCCATGAGGAGCCACGGATCACGTTGCCGTATACGCCGGATCAGGTCGACCACATCCAGCGCCTGGGCGAGGCGGTCGACGGTCGGCTGCAAGCCGCAGGCCTGGAGCTCACGATGGGAGGCGAGCCCACATTCGTTTCCAGAGATGACATGACCTCAGCCCAGTGGACGGTGGCCGCAGATGGGCCCGAGAAGCGGCAGGTGGCAAATCGGCTGGCTGCTGCACTGGCGGATCGCTTTGCAAAAGGCGGGCTGGTGCAACGCAGCGAGGGCAAGTGGTATCCCGGTGAGCCGCAGCCGCGGTGGCAGATCGGGCTGATCTGGCGGACCGACGCCGAGCAGCTGTGGAGTGATCCGGCTCTGTTGGCGGATCCGTTAGATCCCACAAGCTCAGATCCTGACTCGGCGGCCTCAGCAGAGCGGCTGGCGCGGGCCATTGCTGCAGATCTCGGGCTACCGGACAATCAGCTGCAGCCGGCCTTCGAAGATCCGCTGGCGCGGCTGATGGCGGAGGTCAGTCAGCCAGCCGGGCCGCGGCCGGCACTTGATCCAGAGCAGCCGGAGCTTGAACTGGTCCGTGAGCTGGATCGGTCCGAGTTCGCGCCGGCAGCGTGGGTGCTGCCGCTGGTGCCGGCATGGTTTGGCGAGGGCTGGACAAGTCCAGCGTGGCGGACCCGGCGAGGCAGGCTGGTACTGATTC
This sequence comes from Propionibacteriaceae bacterium, assembly GCA_025923975.1. Taxonomy (GTDB): domain Bacteria; phylum Actinomycetota; class Actinomycetes; order Propionibacteriales; family Propionibacteriaceae; genus Microlunatus. Next base: position 5,671 of record JAICEV010000023.1, on the reverse strand, counting down.
CGGGCGACTCGCCCGCAGGCTCCCGATTGCCGCTCGACGCGCTGTCGTGGACAGAGCCGCACTATGCCGGCGAAGAGTCCTACGCCAAGGCCGGACCATCGCTGAACGAGTCCGTGGGGCAGCCCCGAGCGGTAGTTGTCGATCCGCATGAGGCGCCTGCGCGTACGGCGTTGGTTGTGCAGGCTCGTGACGGCTTCGTGCACGTGTTCCTACCTCCGCTGGAGAAGCTGGAGAAGTTCATCGAGCTGGTCGGGCTGGTGGATCGGGCTGCGATCCAGACTGGAGGCGCCGTCATTCTGGAAGGCTATGGCCCGCCGCCCGATCCTCGGATCAAGACGTTGTTGATCACTCCGGATCCCGGCGTGATCGAGGTGAACGTCCATCCGACCTCCAGCTGGACCGAGCTTTCCGACCTGATCCGCACGCTCTACCGGATCGCTCGCGAGCAGCGGCTGTGCGCCGAGACCTTCGCTCTGGACGGGCGGCACAGCGGCACCGGCGGCGGCAACCACCTGACTCTCGGCGGTCCTGAAGCGATGCGGTCGCCCTTGCTCCGGCGGCCCGACCTGCTGGTCAGCTTGATCACCTTCTGGCAGCACCATCCCGGCCTGTCCTATCTCTTCGCAGGACGTTTTGTAGGGCCGACCAGCCAAGCACCTCGGGTCGATGAGGGTCGACCGGAGACGCTGTACGAGCTAGAGATTTCTTTTGCCGAAATCGACGGGCTGGCTGATACCGAGCAGCGGCCGTGGGCAGTCGATCATGCGCTGCGAAACCTGCTCACCGATATAACGGGCAACACCCACCGCGCGGAATTCTGCATCGACAAGCTGTACAACCCTCATTCGACGCGGGGCAGGCTTGGGCTCCTTGAACTACGTGGATTCGAGATGCCACCGCACCCGGATATGGCGTTGGTCCAGGCCCTGTTGGTCCGTGCGCTGGTCGCGCGGTTCGCTGAGGAGCGTTATTCCGCCCCGTTGATCAGATGGGGCACCTCGCTGCACGAGCGATTCATGCTGCCGCACTTCGTCTTGGCCGATGTCGCCGATGTCATTGCCGACTTGGAGACCCACGGCATCGAATTCGAGTTGTCGTGGTTGCTACCTTTCATCGAGTTTCGGTTTCCGCGTATCGGGGTGACCAAGATCGGCGGAGTGGAGCTGGAACTGCGTAGTGCGATCGAGCCCTGGCACGTGCTGGGTGAGGAGGCGGCCGCTGGCGGTACTGCGCGTTATGTGGACTCCTCGACCGAACGACTGCAGGTAACAGTGAGCGGATTCACGCCGGAGCGGCACCTGCTGATCTGCAACGGACGACCGGTTCCCTTGACGGCTACTGGCACACCGGGCAACTACGTGGCGGGTGTCCGCTACAAGGCCTGGAAGCCGTGGTCATCGCTGCACCCGACGCTCGAGGTGGATTCACCGCTGTCTTTTGATCTCATCGATCGAGTGAGCCGCTTCTCCCTAGGTGGGGCGACGTACCACGTGGTCCATCCCGGTGGGCGCTCGTTCGAACATCCGCCGGTCAATGCGTCAGAGGCCGAGGCGCGGCGCGCTCGGCGCTTTGAGGCGATGGGCCACGCCACTGGAATGATCAATCTCGAGGCGCTGGATGCCCAGCTGATCAGGCGCTCGGCCGTCGATGATGAGTATCCATTGACGCTGGATCTGCGCCATCGAGGCCCGCGCGCCTGGGGATTTGGCAGCTCGCAACCTTGGGGCGACACGTGACTGTCCTTGATCGCTATCTGGCCGCAGCGAGCCAGCCTGCCACGACGGACCAGGTGCCGGTGTTCGACGAGTTCGCGGCCGCGGACGGCACTGTGCGTGAGGGTTGGTCATCACTGCTGGACAGCCTCGATGAATTCGCTGACACAGACCTGGTCCAGGCTCAGCGCGAAGTGGCCCGGCTGCTGGAGGACGACAACGTCACCTACACCCCGAGTCCGGCATCGACGCTTTCGATCGCCGACGAACCTAACGGGCATGGTCCTTCGGCCGCTGGAACGCTGAATGGCCTGGTAGAGCCACAGCCGTGGCGGCTTGACCCACTGCCGCTGATTCTTGATGACCGGGAGTGGGCAGGGCTCGAGGCTGGTCTGGTGCAGCGGGCCGAGTTGCTGGATGCGATCATGGCCGATCTTTACGGTGCCCGCCGACTGCTGTCGCGGCACCATATTCCAGCGGCGGCGATCTTTGATCATGACGAGTACCTACGACCGCTGGTTGGCAGCGAGGCAATCACACGGCAGCGACTGTTCATGATCGCAGCCGATCTGGGACGGGACATCACCGGCCAGTGGAAGGTGATCTCCGACCGGACCCAGGCGCCCTCAGGCGCCGGATACGCTATGCAGAACCGCCGCGTCGTGTCGCGGGTGATCCCGGAGATCTATCACCAGGCCAACCTGCACCGGCTCACCCCTTTCTTCCAGGCAATGCGGTTGGCCCTCGTCGATGCGGCTCCCAGCTCGGTCGAGGACCCGCGGGTAGTTGTGCTGAGCCCTGGTACGCACTCCGAAACCGCCTTCGACCAGGCCTTCGTCGCCTCCTTGCTCGGCTTCCCACTCCTCGAGGGCAGCGATCTGACGGTCCGCGATGGCCGGGTCTGGATGCGAGTTCTCGGCAAGCTTGACGCGGTCGACGTGATCTTGCGCCGCGTCGATTCCACATGGATGGATGCGCTCGAGCTGCGTCCTGGCTCGCGGCTCGGGGTCACCGGTCTGATGGAATGCGTCCGCCAGGGCACTGTCAGTGTGCTCAACAACCTCGGCTCAGGAGTGCTTGAGAATCCTGCTCTGCTCCCGTTTCTTCCAGAGCTGACCGAACAGCTACTCGGTCAGTCACTACGGCTGCCATCCGTTGAGACCTGGTGGTGCGGTGATGAAGCGGCGTTGAGCCACGTGCTGAACAATCTCGACTCCGTCGTGATACGGCCGATCAGCCGTGGGCACGGTCGCAGCGTACGTGGCGCTGCGTTGAGCAGCCGGCAGCGCGAGCTGCTGGTGAACAAGATCAAGGCCGCGCCGCACCGCTTCGTTGGGCAGGAAGTGCTGCATCTGTCATCTGCCCCGAGCAGCGAGGAAGACCGGCTGGTTCGCCGCAACGTCGTGCTGCGCTCGTTCGCCGTCCGGAGCGGGGGCTCGTACATCGCAATGCTCGGCGGCCTCGCCCGGGTAACCGATGACAACTCCAAGGGCCGTGGCGTGTTCGTCACTGAACCTAACGGTCAGCTGGCCAAAGATGTCTGGGTAGTTGGCAGCGAGCCCGTTGCTGCTCCCAGAATCGTGGCGCGCGGTCGGTCCGGCGAGGAGGCCGGGTTCGTTCCGGCCGTTTCGGCTTCGATCGCCATGGTGCCTCGGGTGTTGAGCGACCTCTACTGGTTCGGCCGGTACGCAGAACGAGCCGAGGATTTACTTCGGCTGGTGCTAGCCACCCGCACCGCGGCCATTGAGACTGACCTCGACGTGACCCATGGGCACGCCCTTGAGGTGCTGCTGCAGGCGGTCACCCACGTCAGCACCACGTACCCCGGCTTCCTCAATCAAGGGGTCGACATGATGCCGGAGTTCCGATCGCTGCTGCTGGATCGCCATCGAATGGGTTCTGCGGCTCAGTCTCTGGGCGCGCTGTCAATGGCTGCCCAAGGTGTGCGCGACCAGCTGTCAGAAGACGTCTGGATGGTGCTGGCCGACATTGAGCGAGCACTCGCGGCGCTGGCGGCCAATCCTTATGATCAAGGTCTGCAGCTCACCGACGCCAGTGAGCGCGTGCTGTCAGGCTTGCTGGCACTGGCGGGGATCGCTACTGAGAACATGGTTCGCGATCCGGGATGGTACATGCTCGACTCAGGTCGCGGGTTGGAACGCGCATTGCAGATCTTGGCGCTGCTACGGGTCACGATCTGCCGGGAGCGAGCGGCCGAAACTGATCGGTTGGTGCTGGAGGCCGTCCTTACTGCCGCCGAATCGATCGTGACGTTCCGTCGCCGATATGGCACTCGACCAGGGGTTGATGCGGTGATCGAATTGCTTGTGATTGACCCCTTCAACCCGCGTTCGGTCGCCTTCCAGCTGCAGCGGATCAGGACCGACCTGCGAGCCCTGCCCAACACCTCGCCGACCGCTCGACCGTTGCGATTGCTGGACGCTTTGGCGGAACGCGTACGCATCGCAGACCTCGCAACGCTTGCAGAGTCCACCAATGGCCGTCGTGCTCCGCTAGAGGAGCTCCTTGCCGGACTTCAGAATCAGCTTCGAGAGCTGTCCGAGGCGATTCGTGATCAGTATCAGCAGCCGCCGCCAACCCAGCGACCGCTGTTCCGTACCGATGCGGTGGGCAATACAGCATGACGAGCTACCGCATCGAGCACCGCACGACCTATACCTATGAATCAGATGTCACTGGGAGCTACGGCCTGTCTCATCTGCGCCCGCGCGATCTGGCGTGGCAGAGCTGCCTGGCCCATGAGATCACGATCGAGCCTGAGCCGGCGGATTTGTTCCGGCACGTTGACCTCTATGGCAACACCATGGCCTACTTCCATGTCATCCAGCCCCACACCAGGTTGGTCGTCACCTCGATCAGCATGGTCGATGTCGGCCTGAACGAGCTGAATCCGGAGGCGCTGGTCGTGCCGTGGGAGTGGACACAGCCTCGCTTGCGAGACCACGACGGGGAGGCATGGGAAGCCATGGACTTCACTTTCCCGTCGCCTTATGTCGACATCCCCCCGGCGATCGAGGACTACGCCCGACAGTCCTTTCCTGCTGGGCGTCCGATCGGCGAGGCCGCGGTCGAACTGATGCACCGGATTCATTCCGACTTCACCTATCGATCAGGATCGACAACGCTGAGGACCAAGATCTCCGATCTCTTGGAGAAAAGAACCGGCGTATGTCAGGACTTCGCGCACTTCATGTTGGCCGGCCTGCGCTCGCTCGGCCTGGCCGGCCGCTACGTCAGTGGCTACCTTGCAACGCGGCCGGCGCCCGGCAAGCCGCGGCAGGCCGAGGATGCTGCCAGCCACGCGTGGGCGGGCTGCTGGATCCCCGGTGCCGGCTGGCTCTACCTCGACCCGACCAACGACCGTGTCATTGATGACTCGCATACCACGGTTGCGTGGGGTCGCGATTACGGTGACGTCCCTCCGGTCAAGGGCGTGATCTTCACAGAAGCGAAGAAATCCACCATGGAGGTCTCGGTCGACATGGCCGAGGTGTAAGTCTTCGATATGCCAGCGGGTCCTCTGAGTAGAGTAAGGCGTGCAGCGCAGTGATCATTTGGTCAGGCTAGACCTGCCTGAGGTGCGCCGAACGGCGACTGGCAGAGTGGGCGAGCGTGCGTGCTTTTCACTGTGAAGTCTGCGGTGCCGAGCTCTTCTTCGAGAACTCAGTCTGCGTGACGTGCGGCAGCGCGGTCGGGTACTCACGCGAACAGGGCACCATAGTCGCCGTCAACGCCGATCACCCCATCTGCGCAAACCTCAACCGCTGCGGATGTAATTGGATCGCCGATACAACCTCGACAACCGGCCTGTGCTTCAGCTGCACCTTGACGAGGACTCGGCCGGCTGACGGGGACACCGTCGGGCTCGCCCAGTACTGGGTTGCCGAGGCCGCCAAGCGCAGGCTGGTCTTTGGGCTCGACGAGCTCCAGTTGCCGGT
>JAICEV010000022.1 GCA_025923975.1 Propionibacteriaceae bacterium | reverse complement strand
TGCCAGCTGACGGTGTTGCTGAAGGCGAGTACATGAATGGCCAGCTTTATGCCGCTGTTCGTGGTGAGTACGTAGCCAATCTGCGTTGACGCCTCGCCCTCGGCGGACACCGGTATGCCAGTCAGCAAGCCCCTGTTCGCCGGGCGCGCATGCACCTCCAGTCGGTGGTTCCGGCAGTTGTCGAGCACCGTCGCCAGTCGCTCGAACTCTCGATTGGCTTGCGCCACACCCGCGAACCGATAGGTGAAAAGCGACACCGCAGATCTATTGAGCTCCCAGAAGGTGCCAACTCCGTCGAGCGCCTCTGGAGGGACCCGGTTCAGCACGGTCGCCTCGAACAACGGTGTACATGCGGAGGGAATGATGTAGCCGTCTTCTTCGGTGGTCAAACGAGGATTGATCACCGAGGCCTCGCTGGTCCCATCGGAGCGCACCATGCCCGCGTATACCCCACGGAGGTCGGAAAGGGAGAACAACGGCGCTTGCTCAGGCCAGAATCGCCAGAGCATGAGTCCAGCGAGCAGCGCCACGACCACAGCGATCAACACCTGTTTGCCTCGCCGCGAGAGCCGGCCCGCTTCGCCTGAGCCCACAGTCAGGACCTCGGGTTCGGACTGCGGCGACGCGGTCGTCACAGCTCGATCGTAGTTAACGAGATACAGCGCGGTCATGATCATGCTCGGACCAGCGCTGCTGGCAGCCCGCGCCGCCTCAGAGAAACTGTGAGAGTTGCCTTATTTGCAACGAGGTGCGTCCCTGGTCGCAGTATCCGGCGGGCATCGTGGGAACCCTTTACTCCAAGCGATTCCAGTGCGACTATCAACCACAACAATCTGGAAACGCGCAATGAGCTCGCATTGATTCTGGGTATCCAACGTGGTGGGTTTGAGTCTGAGTTCTTGCTGAGAGCGAGGCAAGGCAGTGAGGCAGATCGCCGCATACGCGCGAACCGTCTCAGCCGCGCCGCTCAAGCCGGCAATTCCATCACCTGCAGTACGCGCCTATCCCGCGCTGCACCACGCCATTGCCGACCCAGGTTGACCCTGCACCGGCCGCTGGCACTACTCACTCAAGGAAGGAAAGAATGAACGACATTCACGATCAGATCGAGCCATCAACGCAGATGCCCGGTAACAGAGGCCAATGGGGAACCAACTGGACTCCCAGCCGCCGACGCTTCCTCACCTTGACCGGTCTCGCCCTCGGGGGTGCTGCTCTTGGTCTCGGCACATCAGCCTGCGGTACGGCACAAACCGGTAGTAGCGCCGGCCAGGCCAAAGGTCGTGCCGGCGCGGCAGGGGAGACGTTGTTCGTGGCCGGCTTCCAGTGGGGTCCGCCCAAGAGCTTCAACCCGCTTGCGGCCCAGCCTGACTGGCCGACCAACGTTCAGGCAGGCAACCAATCGCAGTTCATTTATGAAACCCTGGTGCGCTTCAACCTCCTGGACGGCTCGCTGTCCCCGGGTCTTGCCAAGGAGTTGCAGCAGCCCGATGACAACACGTTCGTTCTTCCGCTGCAGGATGGCACCAAGTGGTCCGACGGGTCGGAGCTCACGGCCGACGACGTCGTCTTCACCTTCGAGCTCGGCAAGACCGCGACGGTTACCTTCTCCACGCTCTGGCAATACATCGATTCGGTCGAGGCCACCGATCCGAGGACCGTCGAGTTCAAGGTGAAGTCCAAGCCATACAACCCGATCTTTGTGAAGAACTTCATCGCGAGTGTCGCTATCGTCCCTAAGGCGGTTTTCGGCAGCATCTCGCCGGACAAGATCTCATCAGAGACCAATCTCAAGCCGATCGGCTCCGGCCCGTTCTTGCTGGATAAGTACGACCCAACCCAGGTAAACCTCAAGCGCAACGACAACTACTGGGGCAAGACTGTCTTCGGCACGCCGCCGATGACCACCATCAACCACCCGATCTTCAAGAGCAATAACGATGGCGACCTGAAGTTGGAGAGCGGCGAAATTGATGTCAGTCAGCAGTTCACCGCTCAGATTTGGAAGATGTGGGAGTCTGGCAAGCCAGTCAGCACGTGGAGCAAGAAGAAGCCGTACCACGTGCCCGGAAATATCCCCTTCCTGATCTTCAATCTCAACACGAAGGGCCTGGACAACCCGAAAGTCCGGCTTGCAATCGCCTACAGCATCGATTACGCGAATATCGCCACAACCGCGATGTCGGACTACTCCGATCCGGCCAACGCCAGCCTGATCATCCCAAGCGGATACGAGTCCAAGTTTTACGACTCCGCAGCAGTGCAGGCTGAGGGTTGGAAGTTTGACCCGGCCAAGGCGAAGGACATCTTGGAGAACGAGCTGAAGGCGAAGAAGGGCTCGGATGGCATCTACGAGCTGCCGGACGGCACCAAGCTGGGCGGCTGGAAGTTGATCACTCCGACCGGGTGGACCGACTGGAACACCGCCTGCGAGATTGTGGCCAAGTCGGTAAAGGAAGTCGGTATCGACATCAGCACCGAATTCCCGCAGGCCCCGACAGCGATTGCCAGGTGGCAGAACGGCGACTTCGACTTGTGCATGAACTCCTACACCGGCGTGAGTCCGGCCAGCCCCTGGATCCGCTTCCGGGATGCATTGGACGATAGAGGGGTACCTGACCGTGGCAAGGCCGCGTTCTGGAATTATGGCCGGTTCAAGAACCCCGAGGTTGCGACCCATTTGGACGCCGCTGCCGGTGCGAAGTCCGATGCCGAGGCCAAGACGGCGTACGCCGCCCTCGACAAGATCTATCGCGAGAATGTGCCGGCAGTGCCGCTGATGTACCGGCCGCTGAGCTTCTACGAATTCAATGCGAGCAACTGGGAGAACTTCCCGACCGAAGAGAACCCATACGCTCCCCCCATGTGGAGCGGCGCAGGCATCCAGTGGCTGTTCAAGATCAAGAAGGTCGGCACATAGATCCCCGATAGGCCCGACGCAAAGGAGCGAAGGCGGCAAACATGGCGCTAGCGAGATACATCGGACGCAAGGTGGCATGGACCCTCGTGGTCTTCGTCGTCGCCCTGCTGCTGAACTTCCTCCTTCCTCGCCTCATCCCGGGCAATCCGGTCGACACCATCGTCGGCCAGCTTGCTCAGGGTGGAGGCGCCGGAGGTGAACAACTGCAGCAGATCCACGAGCAATACATGAAGGAGTTCGGCCTCGACAAGCCGATGTGGCAGCAGTTCTTCATCTATGTCGGCAACGTGTTCCAGGGTGACCTCGGCACCTCGTTTGCGCAATATCCAGCCTCGGTTAACACCCTGATCGCGCAGGCGCTGCCCTGGAGTATCGCGATCATGCTTCCGGCGATCATCGTCGGTTGGATTGTCGGCAATCTGCTGGGAGCAGTGGCCGCGTTCAAGGGCGGCTGGCTGGACCGGGGCGCCTTCATTGGGTCACTGTTCCTCTCCAGCGTCCCGCCCTTCGCGCTGGCCATCATTCTGCTGTTCCTGGTCGCGGTGAAGGGCGGCATCCTGCCGGTCGGTGGAGCGTACTCCTTCGGTTTGACGCCGGAGTTCTCCTTGGCGTTCTTCGGTGACGCTATTACGTACTGGTGGTTACCGTTCTGGTCACTCGTCCTCGTCTACATCGGAGGCCAGGCGGTAGGCATGCGGTCCATGGCCATCTACGAGCTCGGCTCGGATTACGTGAACTACAACCGTGGCCTCGGCGTGAAGGAGGGCCACACGGTCCGCTATATCTTCCGCAATGCCATGCTGCCGCAGTTCACGGGCTTGGCGCTGTCGATTGCCGCTCTCATCACGGGCGGCCTCATCACCGAGCTGGTGTTTTCCTACCCCGGCCTCGGCAGCTTGCTGTTCGCTGCCATCGGCCAGAACGACTACCCGGTGATTTCGGCGATCACTCTGTTGATCACGATCGCCGTGCTCATTGCCAACCTTGCCGCTGATATCCTCACCGGCTTCATCGACCCCCGGATACGGGCAGTCCAGAGCGGAGAGCGCTGATGAGTTTACGTGGACTGAGTCCTAGGTTTTGGGTGGCTGCGGTACTGGTCGCCTTCGTAGTCCTTGTTGGGTTGATCGGACCACTAATTGTGTCGACCAACCCGGATGCCACGGTAGGCGGGCTATACGAGGAGCCGCGGTGTTGCGGCCCTCTTATCCTCGGTGCCGACAATGAAGGCCAGAGCGTCATTTCCAATCTGGTTTACGGCACCCGGACTTCGCTGATCATCGGCCTGGTGGCCGGCCTCATCGGAACCGCGATCGGCCTGCTGGTCGGATTGGTTGCCGGTTATCGCGGCGGCTGGATAGACGATGTGCTGAGCGCCATTGTGAACGTCGGCCTGGCCATCCCAGTGCTGGTGATCATCATCTTGGTTTCGGTGTCACTGCCGAAACGCAACCTCTACACCCTGGCTCTCGTGATCGGATTTACCGCCTGGTTCTGGGTGGCTCGCGCAGTACGCGCACAATCCAGCAGCATCCGAACCCGCGAACACATCGACGTGGCGAAGCTCTCCGGAGCCGGATTCTGGTCAATCCTGCGCCGCGACGTCCTGCCTTACCTGCTCTCGTATGTCGTCATGGCGTGCATCCTGCAGATCTCCGGCGCCATCTTGTTCGAGTCCACGCTGAGCATGCTCGGTCTGGGCGCCTCGAATACGACCAGCCTGGGCACCATGCTCTATTGGGCCATCCAGTGGGGGTCCGTACGGACGGGAGCCTGGTGGGCGTTCGTGCCTCCGACATTCATGCTGACCTTGATCGTTTTCTCCTTGCTGCTCTTGCAGTCCAGCCTCAATGAGGTGTTCAACCCGCGGCTGCGTCGCGGTCGGGCGGCGCGGAAGAAGGCCGTCAAGGAGGGCACGGAGCTCGGGACGCCGATCGAGGCCGGGGACGCAGGTCCGGTCGGGACTGAAGGAATCCTCGAGTCGCCGGTTTCAGCAGGACGGGATCGCTAATGGGCACCTTGGTCAATGCCGAGAACATCCGTGGGGTGTATTACACCGAAGGCAAGGATGTGGTGGCTGTCAACGATGTGTCGATCAAGATCGAGGAGGGCGAGGTCCTCGGGCTGGCCGGCGAGTCCGGCAGCGGAAAGACCACGCTCGGGTCGATCATCTCGCTCATTGCTCGGCCGCCGCTACATGTGGAGGAAGGCACGCTGGAGATCGACGGCCAGGTCCAAGAGCTGGGTGGCCATGCCAAGATTCCGCGTACCTGGCGCGGGGCCGTGGTTTCGATGCTGCCGCAGGGCGCAATGAACTCGATCAGCCCCACCAAGCGGATTCGTCAGCTGGTCTACGACGTGATGCGGTCACACGAGAGCAAGATCTCCAAGGAAGAGGCGCTCGACCGCGCTCGGGAACGGCTTACGACATTGGGCCTGCCGGCCCGTGTCCTCGACGCGTATCCGCACCAGCTTTCCGGAGGCATGAAGCAGCGCACGGTGACAATCATTAGCACCCTGCTCAATCCGCGGCTGCTGGTTGCCGACGAGCCAACTTCGGCACTCGATGTGACGTCGCAGAAGATCTTGATCGAGATGCTGTTGGAGATGCTGGAGAAGAGGATCATGTCTGGGGTGATCTTCGTGACCCACGACCTTCCGGTACTGCGCACCGCGGCGAACAGGATTGCCGTGATGTATCAAGGCAAGATCGTTGAGCTGGGACCCACCGAAATTGTGGTGGAGCGTCCGGAGCATCCGTATACCCAGGCGCTGATGAGTTCGGTGCTGGCGCCGGAACCGGCGTACGCGAATACCAGAATCGAGGGAATGAGCAGTTTTGACCGTTCCCTCTTCGACGCTCCGGCGGTGTTTCACTGATGACTGAGGAAATCTACAACGCAGAGCACATCGTCAAGACCTTCGGTCATGGCAAGAACCAGGTCCAGGCGGTCAAGGATGTCTCATTCGGCCTTGAGAAGGGACAGGTCACCTGCATCGTGGGTGAAAGCGGTTCAGGTAAGTCAACTGTGGCCAGAATGGTGCTTGGCCTGATGCCCATCACATCGGGGAAGCTGATCTTTCAGGGCAAGGACGTCACAAACCTCAAGGGACGGGCTCGTACCGAGTACTGGCGAGACGTGCAGGCAGTCTTCCAGGACCCGTTCTCCGCCTTCAATCAGTTCTTCACCGTGGGCAAGCTCCTCGAGCGCTCGATGTTGATGGTCGGCAAGAACGTGGGCCAGGAGCGCCTGGAGGAATCGCTGGGATACGTTGGCATGGACCTCAGTGTGTTGGCCCGCTATCCACACCAGCTCTCTGGCGGCCAGCGGCAGCGGGTCATGATCGCGAGGGCGCTCATGATGCAACCTGAGCTGCTGATTGCCGACGAGGCGACTTCCATGCTAGACGCATCGCTTCGCGTCAATGTTCTCAATGTCCTCAAGGACCTGCGTGATCAACTCGGTATGACGGTGCTTTTCATCACTCACGACATCGGCCAGGCCTGCTACCTCGCAGACCGGGTGTTGGTAATGGAGAACGGCGTGATGGTGGAGCAGGGTACGACCGACGAAGTGATCTTCAATCCGCAGCACGAGTACACAAAACGGCTGCTCGCCGATGTGCCGAAGCTGCACGAGGAGATCGAGCTGCACGATCTGCAGGAAGAGCTACAGAAGGCGGGCGAGCTGGCCTGAGCTGCCTCGGGGCGGAGATGCTGGGCACCGAGTTGCGCACGGGTTGGACCGTGCGAGCGATCAATGGCGATCAATCAGGACGCGTGCCCGGGACCTTTCCGGCCGATGTTCCAGGCTGCGTGCATACCGACTTGATGGCAGCCGGCGTGATCCCTGATCCCCACCTGGATGGGAATGAGGCTGCGCTCAAGTGGATGCATGACATCGACTGGCGCTACACCACGGTGCTGGATCCTCATGATCTTCCCCTTGAGCGGACCGCATTCGGAGAGCGGGTCGATCTGGTCTTCGACGGCATCGACACCATTGGGACGGTAAGGCTGGGGGAGGAGCCGGACAAGATCGAACTCGGACGCACGTACAACATGCACCGCTCGTACCGCTTCGACATCTCGCAACACCTAGATGATCAGCCGCTGGACCTTGAAGTTGATCTTCACTCGGCAACCACGTACGCCGAGGCCGAAGCACAACGGCTCGGTGATCTTCCACGCCCCTATCCGGCGCCGTACAACTTCATTCGCAAGATGGCCTGCAGCTTCGGCTGGGACTGGGGACCAGATCTTCGTACGGCCGGTCTGTGGAAGCCGGTCCGGCTGGAGCGTTGGGGCGTTGCCCGGCTGGCTCGTGTGATGCCCATCGTGACTCTCGATGCCGCCGGTACCGGTCGAGTTGAGCTCCGGATCGAGCTGGAGCGCCTCGATTCCGAGCAACCACTCAGGTTGACAGTCGAAATCCTGGGTTACCGCGTTGAGAGCCCAGTAGCTCCCGGCGACGCCGGTACGACGCTGGTCGTCGATGTTCCCAATGCGCCTCTGTGGTGGCCTGTTGGCTATGGCGAGCAGCCATTGGCTGACCTCACTCTGACACTGTGGACAGATGATCAGGAACTGGATCGATGGCAACGGAGCATCGGTTTCCGTACCGTCGAGCTGAACACCTCCCGCGATGACGTCGGCACCGCATTCACCTTTTCGATCAACGGTCAACCGGTGTTGGCCAAAGGCGTCAACTGGATCCCTGATGATCATTTTCTGACTCGGATCACTGCGGAACGAGTGGAGCGTCGGCTCGACCAGGCCCGAGCCGCCAATGTGAACATGATCCGGGTTTGGGGTGGTGGCATCTTCGAGAGCGATGACTTCTATCGGGCGTGCGATGAACGAGGCTTGCTGGTTTGGCAGGACTTCTTGTTAGCGTGCGCGGCTTATCCGGAAGAGTCACCATTCTGGGAGGAGATCGAAGCCGAGGCCCGTGAGAATGTGGTTCGGCTGATGCCCCATCCGTCCTTGGTGCTGTTCAACGGCGGCAATGAGAACCTTTGGGGCCAAGCGGATTGGAACTGGCAGGAGCAGCTCGGCGGTCGCACCTGGGGGGCTGGGTATGCCTATGAGCTGTTCCCCAAGATCGTGGACGAGCTTGATCCGACCCGCCCGTATTCTGACAACAGCCCGTACTCGCCACGCTTGGGCAGCGAAGAACTCCATCCCAACGATCCCAACCACGGCACTCACCACCAGTGGGATGTCTGGAACAGCGTTGACTACACCGCTTATCGCAGCGAGATTCCCCGGTTCTGCTCTGAGTTCGGCTTTCAGGCTCCGCCGGCATGGCGGACCTTGATCGACTGGGTCCACGCCGTCGACGGTGGTCTGCTGGATGCTGCGCACGATCCGAAGAACGATGCAAACTTCCTGCTCCACCAAAAGGCCGAGGACGGCAATGGCAAGCTCGACCGTGGCTTGGCTCCGCACCTGGGAGTGCCGGATGTCTTTGCTGACTGGCATTGGGCCACCCAGCTCAATCAGGCACGCGCGGTGGCGTACGCGATCGACCACTATCGCCGCTGGTGGCCAAGGACGGCAGGCGCAATCGTTTGGCAACTCAACGACTGCTGGCCCGTCACCTCCTGGGCGGCGATCGACTCCGAAGAACGGCCGAAGCCGCTGTGGTACGCGCTGCGACGGGCGTTCGCACCGCGCAATCTGGTCTTTGCCGATGAGAACGGCATCGTCTCGGCAGTGCTGCTCAATGACACCGACGAGCCGTGGCCCGGTGCACTGGTGTTGAGTCGCGAGCGACTCGATGGTGTCACGCTGGCAAGCCATACGGTCGAGGTCAGCGTCGAGCCGAGGACCGTTACGCCGATCGCGCTTTCCGACGAGCTCTCCAAACCCGATGACCCGACCGCGGAGATCGTCGTGGCTCGCCTTGCAGACTTGGCGCGCGTGCACACGTTCGTCGAGGACATCGAGCTGGCGTTTGAACCAGATCCGATCGAGGTCGATGTCATCGAGGCCGAGGATGGCTACGCCGTTACAGTGACAGCTCGCTCACTTGCCCGCGACGTCACCTTGCTGGTTGATCAAGCGGCCAAGGACGCAACTGTCGATGACGCACTGATCACCTTGACCGCCGGGCAGAGCACGACTTTCCATGTCCGGACGACTGCCCACAGCATCGGTCAAGCACTCGCCCGACCGCCCGTACTCCGCAGCGCCAACGACCTTCAGCACACGTAGATCGGTGTCTGGCGAGAGCGAGATCGTCGTGCCAGCCGAACTGGCTGCACTGCACGAGAAGTACTCCGGCGAGGATGGTCGAACCTGGATTGCCGGGTTGCCGTCTTTGGCCACCGCCTATCTGGATCGATGGCAGTTGGCAATCGACGGGCCGGTGGCATCTGGAGCTGTTGCGCTGATCGTCCCAGTTGGGCGGCGCGATGGTTCGAAGGCAGTGCTCAAGCTGCAGCCGGTGGACGATGAGACCCGCGATGAACCGGCGGCGCTGCAGGCATGGGCTGGGCAGGGAGCGGTGCGACTGCTGGAGCACGATCCCAGTTCCGGCGCGATGCTGCTCGAACGGCTCGATGCCTCACGAGACCTGAACACGATGGAGGACGACCTTGCTGCTGCCAAGATCATCGCGGAACTGTTGGTGCAACTGAATTCAGTGCCCGCGCCGGCGGGTCTGCGTCACCTCAGGGATGTCGCAGTAGTCACTCTGGCTCAGACACCGGAGGCACTTCGGCTGGCCCCCGATCCTGAAGAGCGCCGGATCTTGATCAACTGTGCAGCCAGGTACCAGGAGTTGATCACAGACCAGATCGATAATCGCTTGCTGCATTGGGATCTGCACTACTTCAACACGCTTTCCACGCTCGACAGCGATCGGGAATGGAAGGCGATCGATCCAAAGCCGCTCGGCGGTGACTCCGGATTCGAGTTGTTGCCGGCCTTGTGGAATCGCTGGGACGATCTTGTCAAGACTGGCGACTTGCCGGGTGCCCTGTTACGCCGGTTCGACCTCATGACAGACGTGATGGGCCTGGATCGGGCGCGGGCGGCGGGCTGGAGTCTGGGACGAGTTCTCCAGGTGGCCGTCTGGGATCTCGTCAGGTTCACTGAGCCGCACATGGCACCGGAACATCGCGTCATCGCCGAGGTCCTCATAGACAGCCGTGTCTAGGGCGCGGTCGGACGCCGTCAGGCGATGATTGTCGGATGCAGCAGGCCGAGCGATCGAGATTTGCCGTCGTGGAGGTCGGGGCGGTTGTGGCCGCGCTCAGCATCCTTCTGCTGATCACGATCAACCGTTATGGGCCGCACCGCGACGAACTTTACTTCGTATCAGCCGGCCAGCGACTTGCGTGGGGCTATCCCGACCAGCCCGTCTTTGCGCCTCTGCTAGCCCGCATTGCTACCGAGCTGGCACCGCAGAACCTGCTGGTGCTGCGTCTGCCAAGCCTCATCGCAATGGCCTTGCTCGTCGTCTGCGCGGCCGAGTTTGCGCGACTGCTGGGCGGCGGCCGAGCCGCGCAGTTGCTCACCGCCAGCACCGTGGCCGCGTCGGTGATCACCGTCACGCTCGGTCATCGCCTCAGCACTGCCACCTTCGACACGCTGGCCTGGAGCGCCGTACTCCTTGTCGTGGGCCACGCTCTGCAAGACGACCGGCCACGGTTGTGGCTGCTGGCGGGTCTGCTCGCCGGATTGGGCCTGAATAACAAGACCGCTGTCGCGGTGCTGCTCTTCGCCATATTTGTCGGCGTGTTACTTGTGCCAGGTTGCCGGGCTCAGTTACGCACCGCATACCCCTGGCTCGGCGGTGTGATTGCGATGTTGCTCTGGCTACCCAACCTGATCTGGCAGGTGAGGAACGGTTGGCCGGTGCTGGCGCTGGGCGCGGACATTGCCGAGGAGTTCGGCGGCGTGACCGGGCGGTTAGCTCTGCTTGGTCAGGCGTTGGCAATGTTCTCCCCCTTGATCGCCATCGTGTGGATTTACGGGCTGATTCAGCTGTTTCGGGAGCCCGCCTGGGCGAAGTTGCGTCCGATCGGCGTGGCATTCCTGGTGGCGACTGCCGTCTTCGTCGCTGCCGCAGGGAAGGGCTATTACCTGGCCGGAGCGATAGTTCCGCTGGTCGCGGCAGGTTGTACGGCGCTGGCGGCGCGCTGGTCTGTCCGGCGACTTGCCACCGCAGGTGTCGTGTTGGCCGTATCCGCTGCCGTCGCCTGGCCGGCTTTCATACCGGTGCTGCCGGTGCGCACGTACGCAGCCTCCTTTTATCCGGCCCTAGACACCGACCAGCTGGAAACGATCGGATGGCCCGAGTTCGCAGGAACCGTCCAACGCACCGTGGAATCGCTAGCGGCTGACCAGCGGGGAACCGCGGTGGTCTTCACCCGTAACTATGGGGAAGCAGGTGCCCTGGAATGGTACGGCCTAGGACGCCCCGTGTTCAGTGGTCACAATGCCTTCGGAGATTGGGGGCCACCAGCCGAGAACGCCCGACCGCTGATCGTTATCGGCCTTGCCGACGCGGCGACGAGCTTCACCGATTGCCGCACCGCGGCGATGATCGACAATGCTGCCGATGCTGACAACGAAGAGCGCGGTCGTGCTATCTGGGTCTGCTCCGGCCCGCAAGGTAGCTGGGCTGAGCAGTGGCCGCGCCTGGTCCATCTCGACGCCTGACGGCGAAGCTGCGGCGGAGCGCGGGGAGATACCGATAGCCTTCGGGCATGGCGACCGTAAGGCTGCCCGGCGGGCCGACGCTGAGCTATCGGGAATGGGGGCGCCCAGATGCTGCGGTAGTGCTATTGCTGCATGGTCTGACCTCATCAAGCCAAAGCTGGCGGAACGTCGCGCCCGAGCTGGGGGAGCGCTTCCGAGTAGTTGCGCCGGACGCGCGCGGGCACGGCGGCAGCGAGTGGATGCGTGACTACTCCTTTGAGGCGTTGCGTGATGATGTGGCGCGGTTCATGGAGCAGGCTGGCATTCTCGCAGCGATCGTCGTTGGACACGCGATGGGCGCCATCACCGCGTACGATCTGGCGGCCACGCGACCTGAACTCATCCGGCTCCTCGTTCTGGAGGAAATGCCACCGCCAGATCCCGCTATGCCGCCGAAACCATTTCCACGGAAGCCGGATCCGGGCGCCGATTACGACTGGAGGGCGCTCATCGCCGTACATCGGTGGCGGAATGCCCCACCGCCGAGTTGGTGGGAACGCGCGGCCCAGATCCAAGCGACGACCCTGGTGCTGGGCGCGGCGCGTAGCGATCTTCGGCAGGACCGCATGGAGGAACTCAGCCGACGCATCCCACATGCAACCTTCACCTCGATGAATACCAACCACGGCGGCCACGAAGAGCGGCCAAGTGAGTTCCTGATGCGGGTCGAACCCTTCATTTCCTGGTACGCCAAATAGGCCGCTCCCGTTACCCGACTTGTCAGCATCTGAGGGGGCTATAGCCGGCTGAGACGCTGACAAGTCGGTACAGGGAGCTTCCCACCTATCCTTAATGCCATGTCGGTGAAGGCTCTAGCGCCGCGTCGCAGCTCGCCCGATGGTCTGACGCGTGCACTACGACGGAACGGGATCCCCCGCGACCCCGACTCGAACGAACCGCTGCCAAAGAGACTGCTGAAGAGCAAATTCTTCTGGCTCACCGTCGTGATGATCTTGGTGTACGCCGCCATGCTGGTGCTGCTCTACCAACAGGTGGTGCCTGATCGTGAGGTGCCGGGTGGCACGCTGCCCGGGATTGGCACTGAAGCGATCCCGATCGCAGCGAAGTACGCCGCGATTACCGCGATCCCGCTGTCTTTGCTCTTCTTGTGGGCTGACCGATACCGGCCGCAACGGTTCTGGGTCTGGTTGATGACCTTCGGCTGGGGTGCCTGCGTCGCGACCTACATCTCCGCGCAGGTCAACACCTGGGCGGCCGGGCATTTGAGCATCATCGGTGACGGCGACCCCGCCACCGCAGCGCGAGCCGCGATCTATGTCGCGCCGTTCGTGGAAGAGGCCTCAAAGGCCACGGTGCTCTTCTGGCTGGCGATCTTGATGCGCTACCAGTGGGTCAGCCGGCTCAGCGGCATCGTGCTCGCGGGCCTATCTGGCGCCGCCTTTGCCTTCACCGAGAACATCCTTTACTACGGCCGCGTCTATAGGTACGCCGCGCGCACCTTCGGCCAGGTCCCGCCGCTCGAGGCACTTCAGAGCCTGTTCATGATGCGCGGAGTGATCACCTGCTTCGGCCATCCACTGTTTACCGCGATGATCGGCGTTGGTCTGGCAATCGCGCTGCGCTCCAAGAGCAAGATCGTCCGCGTGGTCGCCCCGCTCGCGGGCTATTGCGTCGCTGTGTTCCTTCACATGGCATTCAACACGACCGCAACCCTGATGCAGGGCAGCAGCCTGCTCTTCATCTATCTCGCGGTCGCCCTGCCGCTGGTCATCGGCATGATCATCTTTGTGGTCCGTCAGCTGTTCCGGGAAGGACGGCTAATCCGCGAACGCCTCATTGACTATGTCCGCGTCGGTTGGCTGCCAGAAACCGACCCTATTGCGATGTCGAGGTTGCGTACTCGGCTTCGGGCGCTGTGGCACGCCTTGTTCGCCGGACCCGAGACATTCTTTGCCACGATTCGGATGCAGCGGGCGGTTACCGAGCTGGCGTACCTGCGCGATGCCCTGACCCGCGGCATCATCGATGAGACCGGTCGTGTCCGGGAGAAGCAGTTGCTGGCCAAGATCAGAACGATTCGCGATAAAGCGATCATCCAGCCTGAGGGACGAGCTGCCTATCCGTCGCTACGGCGGCTGCGCCCGAGGGCGGTGACTGCGTATTCTCCGCCCAGCTATCCGGGCCCGGCGGGTTTGGGTGGCAACTATCCGGCTCCAAGCGCCTTCCCGGCGCCGACGGAATTGCCTCAGGGCGCGTCGACTGCGGCTTCGGTGCCGGTGGGGCAGACTGCTATCCAATACTCCGAGGTCGACCCCACTTGGAAACCGCCGGGAGAGTAGGGAGTAGCGGATGGCCGGCAGGCAGCTGACGGCGCTGGAGTCTGCGCTCATTGAGCTGCGTTCGGCGGTGGCGCAGGTACGCCTTCCGCTGCCGCTGCCGGAAGCCGAGGAACAGGGCAAGGTCGCCCAGGAGATCGTTCGTCAGCTCGACGACTATGTGATGCCTCGGTTGGCGACCATCGATGCGCCGTTGCTTGCGGTTGTCGGAGGCTCAACTGGAGCGGGCAAGTCGACGTTGGTGAACTCCCTGGTCGGCCGGGAGGTTAGTGCGCCTGGTGTGATCCGCCCGACTACTCGGGCTCCGGTGCTCGTGCATCACAGCAGCGACGCCCGCTGGTTCAGCGATGATCGAATTCTTCCCGGGCTGGCCCGCTCAACCGGCGCCTCAAAGGACTCACGGTCGCTGCTGCTGGTGGTCGAGGACTCCATTCCGCCGGGATTGGCGATTCTGGACGCACCTGACATCGACTCCGTGGTGGTGGAGAACCGGCAGCTCGCTGCCCAACTGCTTGCAGCGGCGGATCTCTGGCTCTTCGTCACCTCGGCCGCCCGTTACGCCGACGCGGTGCCTTGGGGTTTTCTGCGAGCTGCCGCCGATCGAAGTGCTGCAGTCGCTGTCGTCTTGGACCGAGTGCCACCGCGCGCTATGACGGAGGTGCCGCCCCACCTAGGTCAGCTGATGAGCGAACGGGGTTTGGGAGACTCGCCGCTGTTCGCGGTACCCGAGACCGCCGTCGACCCCCAGGGTTTGCTGCCCGCTAGCGCGGTCCAGCCGATCAGGGGGTGGCTCGCGGCTTTGGCCGCAGATCAATCGAGTCGCGCCAAGGTGGTCTACCAGACTCTTGATGGTGCGATCGCCGCCCTGGCAGCGAAAACACCACAGCTTGCACTGTCGGTCGACGAGCAGCTCGATGCGATCGAGCAGCTCCGGGCCGAGGTGGACCACTCTTACGCCGAGGCGGTGCGCACGGTGCAAGTGCAGACCGCCGACGGCACCTTGTTGCGGGGCGAGGTGCTCGCGCGCTGGCACGAGTTTGTCGGCACCGGAGAGTTCTTCCGGGCTCTCGAGCAGAAGGTGAGCTGGTTGCGGGACCGATTGATGGCGACAATCCGGGGCGAGCCGCCGGGTGCTGGAAATCTCAAGATCGCGGTCGAGTCCGGCCTGGAGTCACTGCTGCGCGAAGAGGCAGCGGCCGCAGCGGAGCGCGCCGAGGCGTCGTGGCAGGCCCACGCAGCGGGCCGCGCCTTGATCGCAAGTGCCGGCATGGATCTGTCGCGGTCCTCGGCTGACTTCGACCGGAAAGCTGCGCGGGTTATTCGCGACTGGCAGGGCGCCGTCCTTGATCTGGTGGCCGACGAGGGCATGAGCAAACGCTCCAGGGCGCGGTTCTACGCACTCGGGGTCAACGGGGTCGGTGTAGCGTTGATGATCGTCGTCTTCGCCCACACCGGTGGTCTGGTCGGGGCTGAGATTGGGGTCGCCGGAGGCACGGCAGTGCTCGCCCAGCGAGTCTTGGAGGCGGTGTTTGGAGATCAGGCGATTCGTCGACTCGCCCAGACGGCAAAAGACGATCTTGATGGTCGGGTTCAAACGCTGCTGGCGGACGAGCTCGTGCGCTACCACATGATCTTGGACGGGCTAGGGGTGGAGTCCGAGCAATCGGCACGGTTGCGCCAGGCGGCTCGAGCGGTGGAGTCTGCTCGCGAGGGCGGTCTGCCGACTACTGCGGATGAGTGGGAGGAAGAAGCTGCGCTGCCGCCAGCCGAGCCGCGCTTGGCCATCGATGCGCCGACCGTGACCCAGATCCCTTCCACGGAAGCCTCCGAGGACAGCGACATCGTTGATGCGGAGCTCGTCGACCAGCCGCGAGAGGAACTCCGATAGTGGCGAGTCGAGGTCTTGGATTGCTCAGTCGCAAAGACGCCAGCGCCGATCTTGTTGATCATCTTCGGGCGCTGAGCGAAGCGGTGGAACTGTGTGAGGGTCGAGTCGATCCGGCCGTGCTGGATGACGCGCGGCGCGTAGTTGATCAAGCCGACCGACGGCTGGCGATTTCCGGAAGTGCCACAGTGGTGGCGCTCGCTGGAGCTACCGGATCAGGTAAGTCCAGCATCTTCAATGTCTTGTCCGGTACAACTCTGGCAACAGTCGGCGTACGTCGCCCAACCACGGCGCACGCGATGGCCTGCAGCTGGGGCGAGGAATCGGCCGAGGATCTGCTGGATTGGCTCCAGATTCCGCGACGGCATGCGTTGGAAGCCGATCCATCCATGGCTGCTGCGCTCGACGGTCTGGTGCTGTTGGATCTTCCTGATCATGACTCCACCGAAGTGGACCATCGGATGGAGGTCGATCGGCTGGTGCAACTGGTGGACATGCTGGTCTGGGTGGTCGATCCACAGAAGTACGCTGATGCGGCAATTCATGATCGTTACTTGAAGCCGCTGGCCCAGCATGCAGACGTAATGATGATCATTTTGAACCAGGTGGACAAGCTCTCTATGAGTCAACGGGAGCAGTGTTTGAAGGATCTGCGACGGCTGCTGACCTCGGAAGGCCTGGCCACGGTGCCGGTAATGGCAGTGTCGGCTGTGACCGGAGAGGGCATCGATGGCCTCCGGGAGACGCTGGCCAAGCAGGTCGCCGAAAAGCAGGCAGCTGCGCTTCGATTGGCGGCTGACGTGTCGGTCGCCGCGGCCAAGCTCAGCGAGGCATCTGGCACCACCAAAGTGACATCGCTCACCCAGTCCAGCATCAACCAACTGACGACGCAGGTCGCTATTGCGGCGGGCGTGCCCGTAGTGACGGAGGCCGTCGGCAAGGCCTGGCGGTTGCGAGGCGGCCTGGCGACCGGCTGGCCGGTCTTGGCCTGGGTGGCCAAGTTCAAGCCTGATCCGTTACGGCGACTGCATCTGGATCGATTGGGCGTAGGCCGCCGGCGTCAGGAGATCGATCCATCGGGAGTCGGGCGTACCTCGCTGCCGGCGACATCCGGTGTCCAGAAGGCCCGGGTGGAGACCGCGGTGCGAACCCTCGCCGAGCAAGCAGCGCAGGGTCTTACGCGCGGCTGGGCTGATGAGATCAAGCGCGCGGCTCGCTCAGCTGAGGATGCGTTACCGGACCGTGTCGACCGGGCTATTGCGACCACCGATCTTGATCTTGCCAAGCACCGGCGGTGGTGGCAGCTGATTCGGGTGTTGCAGTGGCTGCTGGTAGCGGCGGTGATCGTCGGTCTGGGCTGGCTCGCAGTGTCGTTCGTGCTGGTCTATTTCCAGCTCCCTCCGCTGCCCGACGTGCTTTGGTGGGAGGTGCCGGCGCCGACGGTGCTCGCTATCGGCGGGGTGTTGGCAGGGCTGCTCGTGGCCGGGCTGGCCAGAATTGGGGTGGAGGTCGGCGCCCGGCGGCGTGCGGCAAAAGCTCGGCAGTCGCTGCGTGCAGCCATTGCGCGGGTGACCGGTGAGCTGGTGATCGATCCTGTCAAGACTGAGCAGGAGCGGTACGAGCGTGCGCGGCTGGCGCTGCAGCGCCTGCTCTGACGTCGGTTTCGCTAGTTTTTCAATGGCGGCCCCGCCGCTTTGCGCCTTAAGACGGCAAAGGTGGCTCATTTCGGCGTGGGACACCCTCGTTGGCCGTCTTGATGCGGAAAACGAAAGGCCGCCGGCTAGTGCAGCGCTTACGTTCCTGTCAGGCGTCGCATCGGAGCCGACCCTGGACTCGGCCCGGTTCACCTCGTTCTACAACGCGTCCACTGATGCAGGCGACTCTGAGCGGGCGCTCGCTCCCACTCGCGATCTTCAAATTTCCGACCGCTGCGGAGTTTCGGAGTATCTGAGCGGCAGTTAACGCGTCAAAACCCCGCACTGGTCGGAGTTTCGCGTGGGTCGCCCCCGATCCGCCGCACGCGGCCGTATCCACAGGTGGAGAGCAGCTCCCAGCGCCATCCACAGATTTCGTGGCAACCGCACGATCCCATGTCGCGTCCCCATCCTTCCTGACGAAGACGCATTGTCGCCGAAGCGAAAGGGACGAGCCAATGGAGGAACTCGTACATATCACTGGCTACGCCGGATCCAACGTGGAGATCCGTGGCAATGGAACCTTATCGGCGTTCAGGTTG
>JAICEV010000021.1 GCA_025923975.1 Propionibacteriaceae bacterium | reverse complement strand
TGTAGGCGCCGAAGATCATCACGCAGGCACCAGAGGCCAAGCCGTCGAGGCCGTCGGTGAGGTTGACCCCATTGCTGGCGGCGGCGATCAGCAGCATCACCCAGATGATCACGAGGATCAGTGGTAGTTGCAGCCATTCGATGTCGCGCAGGAATGAGATGGCGGGTGAGGCGGGAGTGACTCCCCGCTCATCGGGGAACTGCAGCGACGCGACGGCGAACACGATGGCGACGATCGATTGGCCGGCGATCTTTGCCTTGCTTCGGAGGCCGAGCGAGCGCTGTTTGCTGATCTTGATGTAGTCATCGAGAAACCCCACCACACCCAGGCCGGTGAAGAGGAACAGCACCAGCAGTGCCGAGGCAGAAGGTGCCGTGAATGTGATCAGGTGGCTGCCGAAATAGGCGAAGAGAACGGCGGCAATGATGACGAGCCCGCCCATGGTGGGAGTTCCCCGCTTCACATGGTGGGAGGTGGGGCCGTCGTCGCGGATCAGCTGCCCGTAGCCCTTCTTGACTAGCACCAGGATTGCGAGCCGGGTGCCGAGCAGGGTGCCGAGCAGGGCGAGGCAACCGGCGAAGACGATGGTCTTCACACGGCATCCTGGTGGCGGCGTGGTCCGACGGCAGCAAGGATTTCGTCGGCCACGGTGTCCAAGGCTAAGCCACGGGACGCCTTGACCAAGACCACGTCACCCGGGCCAAGATCACGCGTGACTACAGCAACCGCGTCGGCCTTGGCTGTCACCGGCAGCGCTCGAGTGGCCGGCAGACCAGCGGCGACGGCGGCGCTGGTGATGCGTGTTGCGTACTCGCCAATCGTCACGAGGTGCTCGATCCCGCTCTGTGCCGCGAACTTGCCAATCGCAGCGTGCTCGTCGGCTGCGGTCTCGCCCAGCTCGAGCATGTCACCAAGTACGGCCCAGGTGCGCCGTCCCGCTCGGCCCAGCTCAGCCAAGGCGGTCAGCGCGGCACGCATCGAATCAGGGTTGGCATTGTAGGAGTCGTTGATCACTGTGACGCCGTCTGATCGGTCATGCAGCTCCATCCGCCAGCGCGAGCGCGGACCGGCAGCAGCCAGCCCAACGGCGACCTGCTGGAGCTCAAGGCCGACAGCGACTGCGGCAGCAGCCGCAGCTACGGCGTTTGCGACCTGATGTCGCCCGGTCAGCTGAAGCTGAACGGGGAATTGATCATCTCGACCGCCATGGAGCACGAAGGAGTAGCGGCCATACGCGTCACCAACTAGTTCGGAGGCCCACACTCCGTCGTCAAGTGGCTGGGTCGTGGACCAGGGCAGCACCTTGGCCCCGGTACGCCGACGCATCGACCAAACCAGTGGGTCGTCAATATTCAGTACCGCCCAACCATCGTTCGGAAGGGCCTCGACCAGCTCACCCTTGGCCCGGGCAATCGCGGCCTGCCCGCCGAACTCCCCGACGTGGGCTTGGCCGACATTCAGCACCACTCCAACCCGTGGTGGTGCGATGTCACACAGGTAGTCGATATGGCCAATCCCTCGCGCACCCATCTCCACGACGAGGAATCTGGTCTGCTCGTCAACACGTCCCACCGTGAGTGGCACACCTAGCTCATTGTTGAGATTGCCAACAGCTGCCACCGTAGGGCCGGCACGCTCGAGCACCTGCGCCAACAAGTCCTTGGTCGAGGTCTTACCAACCGAGCCGGTGATACCGACGACCTGGAGACCCGCGGCACTCGCCCGGTCGACGAGATACCGGGAAAGCCGGCCCAGTGCGACAAGCGGATCTACCACCACGAGGCACAGCGCGCCCGCCACCGGATGCCGGGTAAGCGACGCGGCAGCGCCCGCAGCGGTAGCCGCCGCAACGTAGTCATGACCGTCGACATGCTCCCCGCGCAGCGCCGCGAAGAGGGCACCAGCCGTCACCGCACGCGAGTCGGCCGTTAGGGCAGTAACCACCGCAGTCGCGTCGCCAGGCTCGGATAGCTCCGCACCCAGCACCGTGGCGATCTCATCGACCGTCACTGCAATCACGGCATCGAGTCCTGCTGACCGGCCCGAAGGACCAGTTCTGGGTGAAGCACAGCCCACTCTTCGGCCGCAACCAGCGGATCGCTGAACGGCCGTACCGTGCCTCCGATTTCCTGACCGGCCTCATGGCCCTTGCCGAGGATCGCCACCACGTCGCCAGCAGCCGCCAGCCGGAGCGCCAGGTTGATTGCCGCGCGCCGGTCGCCTCCGTCGATCACCTCGGTGTCCAGACCTTCGCGGCGCACCGCCGCGCGGGCTCCGCTGAGCAGCTGCGCTCGGATAGCGGCGGGGTCTTCGGACCGTGGATTGTCATCGGTAGCAATCACCACGTCAGCGTGCCGTGCCGCTGACTCCCCCATCGGCTCCCGCTTCTGCGGATCGCGGTCCCCACCGCAGCCAACGACCACAATGCGGCGTCGGTTTCCGACTGCATCCAGAGCGGCGGCGATGGCCTGCGGCGTATGGGCGAAGTCCACATAGACCAGCGGTGCGCCGGAGCCCAGCTCGACCCGCTGCATCCGGCCAGACACATTGGCCTGGCCTAGGCCCGCAGCGGCACGCGCCAAGTCCCCGCCAATCGCGTCAACCATTGCCAGCGCCGTCAGCGCGTTGCGAATGTTGAAGTCACCCGGGAGTCCGAGGCTGAACTCGACGATTCGACCCCGCAGGTCGGCCCGAACGGTAGTCCGTCCGTCGAGTCCCGCTTGGTAGGCCAACGCACGGCAGGCTGCGTCGCCGTCGAGGCTCACCGTCGTAAGGCCGATTCCTGAATGGCGACCGATCCGCTGCACCAACTCGCGGCCGCGCGGATCATCCACGTTGATCACCGCGTGCCTGGTCCGTTCCGGAGTGAACAGCGACGCCTTCGCCTCGAAATAAGACTCCACGTCGCTGTGGAAATCCAAATGATCTCTCCCGAGGTTGGTGAACGCTGCCACGTCGAAGGTGATTGCATCCGTCCGGCCGAGCACCAGGGCGTGGGAGGAGACCTCCATCACCACGGTCCGTGCTCCCTCTTCGAGAAGGAATGCCAGCAGACCTTGAAGATCAGTCGACTCCGGCGTGGTCATGGTCGCGGGGACCCAGTCCAGGGCTACGCCGCCCAGCCGGAAACCGACAGTACCGACCAGCCCGGTACACACCCCTCCCATTCGCAGGCCAGCTTCTAACAGGAAGGTGGTGGTGGTCTTCCCGTTGGTTCCGGTTACGGCGCACATGGTGAGTGCGTCGGCGGGCCGACCGTAGATGGTGGCAGCGACGCCTGCCATTGCCTGCCTGGGGTGGTCGACCACGATGACGGGAAGCTGTACGCCGTTGGCGATCTGGACACCCGCCGTGTCGGTAAGGATGGCAACCGCCCCGGCCTGGGCGGCTTGCTGGACAAATTCGGCGCCGTGATGATGCGCTCCAGACAGCGCGACGTAGAGATCGCCGGGTCGTACCAGCCGGGAGTCGATGCTGATGCCACTGACAACCGGGCCGCTTACTGCGGCGCGGTCCCCGAACAGCTCGGCCAAACCGATCTGGTGTCTGGTGCGCGGCCGGATCACGGCCGCCCCCCGTGGAGCAAAAGACACGCTGGTGACGTTATCGACTCCCGGGCCCTTCTGGACCAATACCCTCCACCTTTGATAGCCCGCTGCTCACCACTCGGTAGGCAGCGGCTTGTGCGGCCTCGCATCCGGAGCAACGGAGTAGCGCGGCAAGGTGATGTTCATAATGTCGCGGTACACCGGCGCTGCTGTGGTCGATCCGGTATCGCCCACTCGTGGGTTGCTGATCACTACATAGGTCAGGATCTGCGGATCGTCAAGCGGCGCGAAGCCCACAAATGAGGTTACGTAGCCCCGGTAACAACCGCATCGCGTGTCCGCCCGCTGGGCGGTGCCTGTCTTGCCGCCGGTGGCGTATCTGTCGAGCTTCAGGTTGCGCTGACCGTTCACGGTATCAATGACAGCCTGCATCAGCTCGCGTACCTGTGCCGAGCTCTTTTCCGAGATGACTCGCCGCTGCGGCGTCCGCGGCAGCGCCACTTCCTTGCCATCGCCGTCAGTAGCCTTCTTGATCAATGTTGGCGGATTGTAGATCCCGCCGTTCACGATGCCGGCGACGGCGGCGGCCTCCTGGATTCCGGTCACCGCTAGCGCTTGCCCAAACGCAATCTGATCACGCTGGCCATTGGTCATGTCTGGCTTGGGGATGATTCCGGCAGACTCGCCTGGCAGTCCGATGTTGGTCTTCGATCCGAGGCCGAAACTCACCAGATAATCGTGCAGCCTCTGCTTGTCGATCTGCCGGGTCAATAATGCGGTGCCGATGTTGGACGAATCGGCGATAACGCCGCGCATGGTGTAGCGCAGCACCCCGTGAGAGAAGTGGTCCTTGATCGAGCGTCCGCCCGATGCGAGACGGCTGGGAATGACCACCCGCGTAGCCGGAGTCGCTGTGCCGGAGTCGATCAACGCCGCCGAAGTCAAGACCTTCTGCACGCTTCCGGGCTCATATGGGGCTGAGATCGCGCGGTTGCCCCGGTCGTCGGACTTTGCAGCCTGTGGCCTGGAGGAGTCATAGGTCGGAGCGTTGGCTAGCGCGATGACCTGACCAGTCTTGACGTCCAAGACGATGGCGATGCCCGAATCTGCGCGGTTCTTGGCAACTTGCTCGGCGAGCCGCCGTTCTGCGACCCACTGCACATCAGAGTCGAGGGTTAGCTGAAAGCTGAGGCCATTGCGCGCCGGCGTGAACGACCTTCTACCGAGCGGAATCTTGCTGCCGTTGGGGGCACTCTCGTAGGTTTCCTTGCCTTCTACACCAGCCAGTTGGGCATTAAGAGTCCGCTCCAGTCCGGCCAAGCCCTTGCCGTCGGCGCCGACAAATCCGACCACTGAGGCACCCACCGAGCCGTTCGGGTAAGTGCGGATGGGGTCGCTCTCCCGGAAAATGCCACGCAGTTCGCGGCTGGACAGGTCGGCTGCCAGCGCGCTGTAGGTGAGTGCGGGCACCTTCTTCTTGAGATAGACAAAGCGTGTGCCGGTCTTGGTCAGCAACGGCAGCAGTTCAGCGTGCGACATGCCGAGGTAGCCAGCGAGCACGCTGGCGAACTCCGCTGCCCGCGGTGCTGTCAGCGTTGGATCGGCTGTCACCGCGACGGCGGGCTGGGTTGAGGCGAGAACCAGACCGTTGCGATCGGTGATCTCGCCGCGTGCCGGCAGCAGCGGCAACGTCCGGGTCAAACCGTCGGCAGTATAAGAAGAGGAATCGAAGCCCTGGAGCTGCAGCAGCCGACCCGCGCAGAGCGAGAGAGCCATAGCCACGGCGATCAACAGCACGTGCAAGCGCCGAGGCGCAGATGCCAGCGGCAGCCGCAGCGGGGGTTTGCGGCGAACCAGCCGGATCTGCGGTGGTTGCTGCACCCGCGGGCGGGGCGTGAGCACTGTGCCGTCACGGAGAATGCGCACCCCACGGGCATGCAGCGTGGACGGTCGGTCGTCGGCTGTCGGAGACGGATTGCCGCCTGCAGCCGCACCGCGAAGGGGACGAGACGACACGCGGCGTACCGAGGGCTGAGGACCGTGTTCCTCATCCATCACGGCTGTTCCCTGTCCTCCGTGCTCTTCTTTTTTGTTGTGCCGGCGGACCGACTGTCCTTCTTCTCCTTCGCCGCCCGGTCAGCAGCTTTACGCTTGGCCTCCGCTGCAGCGACCTCCTTCTTGGCGGCCCTCGCCGCAGCTTTCGCCTCAGCCCGAGCGCGCTTGGCCGCCTCTTCGACCGCCAGCTGCGCTGGTGTCTTCACAATCAGAGCGGGCAGTTCGTCACCGCTCACCGGAACGGGCTCGCCCACAACCTTGCCGCTGGGCAGTACCAAGAACGCTGGGAACGGGTTAGGCCGCATGCCGAGCGCTGAGGCCCGCCGGGCGAGCTCCTGGGGGGCGGCCAGAGCGTCAAGCTGATTCTCCAGATCAGCCTGGGCGTACGCGAGTTCGGTAGCTTGCCGATTGAGGGTACGCGACTGCAACGCCTGGCTTTGCAGCGTGGTGTTGAGCATCAGCAGGCCCACCATCCCAATACCAAAGATCCCGATCAGCACTAAGAGATAAGGGAACCGAGCCAAGCGGGCGGCGGGCTGCGCCACTGCCCGCAGGGGACGACCTGATGTCCGGCCATCGTCACCTCGGGCGGCGATAGGGTCCCACAATGCACTCATCCGGCGGCCGCCATTTCAGAGATGCGGACCGCAGCACGGAGCCGTGCCGAGGCAGCGCGTGGGTTGCGGGCGACCTCTGCCGCGCTGGGCCGCAGTGCTCCCCGGGTCAGCAGTCGCAGCTCCGGTCGAAGCTCAGCCGGAACAACGGGTAGATCGCGTGGCGCGCGATCCCGAGCCGCAAGGCCAAGGACTTGCTTGACCAGCCTGTCCTCGAGCGAGTGGTAGGCCAGCACTGCAATCCGGCCATGCAACGCGAGCGCTGCGATGGCGCTCGGGAGCGCAGATTCGAGCGCCTCCAGCTCGGCGTTCACCTCGATCCGGAGCGCTTGAAAGGTCCGCTTCGCGGGATGGCCGCCGGTTCTGCGGGAAGCCGCCGGGACAGTGTCGTAGAGCAGTTGCACCAGTCGGCCGGAGGTAACGAAGGGCTCGCGGTCTCGCTCGGCGACAATGCGGCCGGCAATCCGATCGGCGTACCGCTCCTCACCGTAGGTTCGCAGGATTCGGGACAACTCTGCTCTGGAATAGGTGTTGAGGACCTGAGCAGCGGTTAGCTCCTGACGTCCCATCCGCATGTCGAGCGGCGCATCGTGTGCGTAGGCGAACCCGCGTTCGGCATCATCAATCTGCAGTGATGAGACGCCGAG
This sequence comes from Propionibacteriaceae bacterium, assembly GCA_025923975.1. Classification (GTDB taxonomy): domain Bacteria; phylum Actinomycetota; class Actinomycetes; order Propionibacteriales; family Propionibacteriaceae; genus Microlunatus. Next base: position 11,565 of record JAICEV010000021.1, on the reverse strand, counting down.
ATCAAGCAGAATCCCCTGCACCTTGGGACGTCCGAGCCGGGTGAGCACCGCAGGCAGCTCGTCGTAGACAGCCTCGATGAGTGTGATCCGGTCGGCGAATTCAGCCAGCCGCTCGCGCGCCAGCTCCAGCGCCTGCGGATCGCGGTCCAATCCGATCAGTTGGGCTTCCGGGCACGCAGCCAGCAGTGCGTGGGCATGACCGCCGAGGCCAAGGGTGCAGTCGACCAGAACACAGCCTTCAGCGGCTGAATCAGGTGCTTCGAGCGCTGGAGCCAGCAATGCAACGGTCTCCGCCAGCATGACGGGTACGTGCAGCTCGGCTCGGGCACTCATTCGACATCTCGACCCTTCTAATCTTTGAGCTGTTCGCAAAAGGAGGGACGCTCGCAGCTCGGTGGCCCGTGTAGAGGGGTTTCAACCCGAGATCCGCGGGGAGTCCTACCTGGCGCCGGGGAAGTTGCGCCAGGGAGTCGAACCTGCGGGTTGAAGCCTCCCTACACGAGCCGTATGTGTCTTCCTTGCTGCCGCGCTCCTCAGCTTCCGGGGAACACGGCTTCGTTCAGTTCCGCAAACGCCTCTTCCTTCGCGGCGGAGTACTCCTCCCATGCAGCGGCGTCCCAGACCTCGACACGGTCGATCGCCCCGACGACGACACAGTCCTTGTCGAGGCCCGCATACGACCGCAGATGAGGCGGAATCGTGATGCGGCCCTGCTTGTCCGGTGTCTCGTCCGAGGCTCCCGAGGCGAGCATCCGCTGATAGTCCCGGACCTGTAGCTGACTAGTGGAGGCATTCCTTGCGGACTGGGTCACCTCAACGAACTTTTCGGTCGGCCAGATGGCCAGGCAGCGCTCCTGGAATCGGGTGATCACTAGGCCCCCCGCTAGCTCGTTGCGGTACTTCGCCGGAAGGATCAGACGGCCCTTGTCGTCGAGCTTCGGAGTGTGGGTGCCAAGGAACATGGGCCACCCTCCTAACCCCACTCATCGCCGCTATTCTCCACTTCGCCCCACCATACCCCACTTCTCTCCACATGGCACCCTTTTGCCGTCTCGTTTGTCCAGCTACGGCGTGTTGCCCTTTTCCTGAGAACGGCAGGTAACACGTAGGGTTTGGACATGTCCCTGGGCTATGAGAAGGCTGCCGAAATCGGGCGGAGTCCTGACAGGACGTACTCCCTCGGCGACGTGGTCCAGGTCATGGGTCAGGTCCGACAGGCCATGGAGAACGTGATCGAGGGAAAGCGGAGTTCGGTCGACCTGGCGTTGGTCGTGCTGCTAGCCGAAGGTCACCTTCTTGTCGAGGACGTTCCAGGGGTAGGCAAGACCATGCTCGCCAAAGCGCTAGGCCGCTCGATCGCATGCTCGGTGCGCCGAGTTCAATTCACCCCAGACCTCTTGCCATCAGACATCACCGGCGTCTCGGTGTTCAATCAGGAAACGCGCGATTTCGAATTCAAGCCAGGAGGCATTTTCGCCAACATCGTGGTTGGTGACGAGATCAACCGCGCCTCACCAAAGACGCAGTCTGCGCTCTTGGAGTCCATGGAAGAACGTCAAGTCAGCGTCGATGGCACGACCTATCGTCTCGAGCCGCCGTTCATGGTTGTCGCGACCCAAAACCCGATCGAGATGGAAGGCACCTATCCGCTGCCTGAGGCGCAGCGGGATCGGTTCATGGCGCGGATTCAGATGGGCTATCCGACCCCGAACTCCGAGCTGGACATGCTCGAGTCCCATGGTTCTTCCGACCCACTTGCTGCGCTGCAACCGGTGACCGACGGCTCCACCATCCGAGGGTTGATCGAAGCGGTCAAGAAGGTCTACGTCAGCCCGGCCGTCAAGCATTACATCGTCCAGATGGTCAACGCCACGCGAAACTCGCGCGACCTTCGACTCGGCGCCTCACCGCGCGCAACGCTGCAACTGCTCCGCGCGAGCCGCGCCTTCGCAGCGATGTCTGGCAGGGACTATGTGACTCCGGACGACGTCGCGGCGCTCGGCGTCTCCGTCCTGGCACATCGGGTATTGCCCTCCACCGATGCCCAGCTGGCACGCCGCACGGTGACCGACGTCATCGCCCAAGCCATCCAGTCCGTACACATCCCCGACCGGAGATAGCACCATGTCGCGTCCGTGGCGACTGCTCACGACCCGGGGGCGATTCTTCATATCGATCGGCCTCATCGTGGTGCTGCTGGCGATGGCGTCCGGCCAGCGTGATGTCATGCGACTGGGCTTGCTGCTCGTGGTCCTCCCGATCATCGCCGGCATCTTGGTTTCCCGGGCCCGGCTGCGGATGTCGTGCGAGCGTTCCATCGAGCCCGCCCAAGTGCCGCTGGGCTCTCCAATGAAGGGCCAGATCATCCTGGGCCAGGATGGCAGGCTCCCAGCCGGAGTCTTGCTGCTTGAGGACTCGGTGCCACGCGAGCTGGGAACCCGGCCGCGATTCCTGGTTGACCGGGCCGATCCGAACTGGCGCCGGGTCGTTGAGTATCCATTGCTCGGACGGGTACGCGGCCGCTTCTCCACGGGCCCGCTGACCGTACGGACCGTTGATCCGTTTGGTCTGGTACAGCTTGACCGGCAGTTCGTCGCGACCAGCGAGGTGATGGTGACTCCGCGGATCGTGCCGCTGCCGACGATCAAGACGATTGGTGGTGGCGGCAGCACCGGCGAGGCTCGGCCACACCGAGTTGGCGTGGTCGGCCAAGACGACGCCCTGGTACGCGAGTACCGCCAAGGTGACGACGTACGGCGGATCCATTGGCGCTCCACTGCCAGGTGGGGGGATCTTATGGTGCGGCGCGAGGAGCAGGCCTGGGACCCGAGCGCCAGCATCGTGCTCGACTCGAGATCGAGCGCCCACGCCGGCCGAGGCATGCAGAACTCGTTGGAGTGGGCAATCTCAGCAGCAGCCTCTATCGGTATCCACTTCTTGGACGACGGCTTCGGCATCGAGATCTACGAGGCCGATGGGCCGCTGCACATCAGCGGGACGATGGGTCAGCACAGCTCGGCCTCTCAGGAACTGGTCATCAGCCGGCTAACCGATCTCCGACCGCGTTTGACCACCATGATTCACTACGCGGTCGAGTCGGCGACTGTTGACCGCCCGGGGCAACTCGCGATCGCGATCATGGGTCGGATGAACGCACAGGATGCTCACTCACTGCTGCGAGTGCGTCGCAATCGGGCCCAGGGTCTGGCGATGCTGCTGGACGTTGACACCTTTGCCGATGAACCTGCCAGCGAGCAACAGCGAGCCCAGCACGAGCTCGCCGGGCAGATCTTGCGTGACAATCAGTGGCGGGTCATCGATGTGCCACGCGGCATGGGCGTGGCCGATGCGTGGTCCGCCCTCGAACAGCTGAACACGGCGGCCTAACCATGCGTGCATCCGACCGTAGCGCTATTGCCGTAACGATCTCGGTGATGCTGGCGTGCTTCACCGTGATCCCGCTGACATCGGATGGCAGCTTTATCGCCCTTAGCTGGGTGTTGATCATCGCGATCGGCGCGACCAGCCTCGGACTGCGCCGTATCCGGTTGACCAACAGCGCGGTGCTCAGCGCCCAGATCGCGATCTTGCTGTGCTACTCCTTGGGCCTCAGTCTGACTCTCAGTTCGGCGACCAGTGACCTCACCACGCGGTGGTTCGAGCACTACCCCTCGCTCTGGGCGCAGGGCATTGAGCATATGCGGACCCAAGCTTCCCCCATGGAGCCCGACGACGGAGTGAAGCTGATCTTCGTGACAGTGATCGGGATCATCATGATCATGACCGATCTGTTAGTCTCCGGCATTGGGCGACCGGCCTGGGCCATCGCACCGCCCGCCACGCTGTTCCTGGTGCCGGCACTCGGATTGGGCACCGACACCGGAGTGATCAGCTTCTGCTGCATCGCCGTTGGGTATCTGGCCATCCTGGTTGCTGAGGGCCTGAACAGCACCGCGCGGTGGACGCGGGGACTCTCTCGTGACTCGGCCGAAGGCTTCGGCACAGCCATGCCGGTGGTCTGGCGTGCTGCCGGCTATCTCGCAGTGCCGGCCATCATTGCGACCATTGTGCTCGGGTTCGCCTTGCCCACGCTGTCTTTGCCCGGATTCGGTTTCGGGAATGGGCCAGGCGGCAGCGGTCCGCTGCAGTTGACCGATCCCACCTTGGATCTCCGCCGCAATCTCAACCAGCCAGAGGATCGCGACGTTATTCAGTATCAGACCACCGGCCCGGGCGGGGTCTATCTGCGCTTGGCCTCGCTGCCTCAGTTGAGCGCAAACGGCTGGAGCAACGTGCAGATACGGCTGAATAACGGGCAGGACCTACCGGCGATCCCTGGTCTGAGCAGTGAGCCTGATGAAAGGCGAACGACAACCATCAGAGTGCTGGACTTCGGCTCCCAGTACCTGCCGCTGCCGTACGCGCCGCGTACCTTCGACGCGCCGGGTGACTGGCGTCACGACGCGAACTCCTTGATCGTGATAAGCGCCGGGCAGCGGGTGCAGGATATGCGACGACTGGCCTACACCGTAGAGAGCGTTGACACCGACCCGGACAGCAGTGATCTCAACAACGCCGTCGCCGGCACTCCCGCGGACGCTGCAGTGACCGCAGTCACCCCACCCGATCTGCCGGACTCCTTGATCCAACTTGCGAATCGCATCACGGCCGACGCCGACACTCCTGCCGCAAAAGCAGCCGCAATCCAGGCTTATCTGCGCAGCAGCCAGTTCACCTACAGCACCGAGCCACTGCCAGGCAGTGGCTACGAGGCGCTGCAGAACTTCCTGCTGCGCGATCGCCGGGGGTATTGCGAGCAGTTCGCATCCGCGATGGCAATGATGGCGCGCGTGGTCGGCATTCCGTCACGGGTGTCGGTCGGCTTTTTACCGGGCGAACAGGACCAAGATGGCTGGAGGGTCTCCATCCGTGACATGCACGCCTGGCCAGAGCTGTACTTCGCCAACTACGGCTGGGTGCGGTTCGAGCCCACGCCGGCCAGCGTGACTGGATCCGCGCCAGCATGGACGATACAGACCGAGGATTCGGCCGGAAGCGATCCGTCGGCAGACGCATCTTCCGAGCCGACGGCGGGTGAAGAGTCGCCCGGCGCGGTGCCATCTACTGGGCCGACCGAGCAACCGACTGATCTTGGGCAGGGCGCCGGTGTGGCCTGGGGACGTACGTTGATCACGGCCGGCATCGCGCTGGTGGTATTGGCGATCCTGGCCGCCCCGGCGACCATTCGAGTGCGACGTCGCAGCGGCCGGCTTAACGGGAGCGGCCCGGCTGAGGAACAGGTGGAGGCCGCCTGGGCCGAGATCAGGGACACCGTGGTGGACTATGGCGGGTCTTGGCCCGAGGGCTCACCGCGCGCCATCGGCCGCGAGGTTGCGGACCGGCTCGATGCTGAGGACTCCGAGTCAATGAGCCGGGTCGCCACCCTTGTGGAGCGCTCCCGCTATGCGCGCAGCTTCGACCACGGGGGCGCTATGAGTGAGCTACCGATGATGACATCCGAGATTCGGCGGGGGGTGGCTGCTCCGGCCGGTTGGCGATACAAGCTCATGGCGGCACTGCTTCCGCGGTCGCTGTTCCGGCGCAAGCAAAAAGCAAGGCCTAAGTAGTCAGCCGGCTAGGCGTTGACGATCTTGGAGTGGCGAGTCACAAGCCGCGGCGACGGTGAGTCATAAACCCTCGTCGCGACGACGACGCCAGCGTTCCTCCATCTTGTCCATGAAGCCCTGCCCGTCATGGGCGCGCGATCCCTGAGAGGTCTTCGCTCGATCTCGACCTTGGCCAGCATCGGCGTTGCCGCCGACGTGCTGCCAGGAGTAAATGGCGGTCACCGCGGCAGCGACCATGATCACGAAGCCAAGCACACTAAGGAAGGGGGTGATTGAGATACCTGCGATGAGGAGCCCAAGGCCTGCAAAGAATCCCACGCCAGCAAGCGCCGCGCGACGCCGATGGACTCGTCGTACGCTGGTCCCCCGTAGGGCGTTGACCAGCTTAGGATCCTCGGCCGCGAGCGCGGCCTCCATCTGCTCGAGAAGCCGTTGCTCCTCATCTGAGAGGGCCACTAGCCACCTCCCAAGGGTCTCGTCGTACGCGTGCCGTCATGATACGCCTCTCACACGGAAGGAGGAGATTCGATCCGTCTGGATACCGAATTACCCACTGACGTGAGACTTGTGCACCGTTGTCGACGGCATTGGGCCTCGTCCTTGGCTGAGCGATGTGGCTCCAGTTTAGGTTGCGGCGATAGGTATGGGAAACCCATCAGTCAATTACCGGTCCGGGTCGCAGCCGGCTACAGACGGCGAGTCAGCACGGCCCTCTGGACCGCTGCCGGGCCGAATTTTCCGACGGCTGCATCAATAGCAAGATCAGCTTCTCGCCAGCCTCGCTCCGGGTCGGTCAGCTGTGGTTGCCGATAGACACGATGCCGATCCACGAGTTGTTCGACTCGCACTCCGACACGCCGGATCCGTGCCCGCTCCACTCCAAGCCGCTCATAGAGCTCGAGCGCCTGCTCGTAAATCTCGACGGTTACATCGGTAGGTGCCGGGAGTGTGGCGGAGCGAGTTAGCTCGGTGAAGTCGGCAAACCGAACTGAGATGGTGATGGTGCGACCCACCATTTGCTGTTTGCGCATCCGGCGAGCCGTGCGGTCGGCCATTCGAAGCAGCTCGCGGCGGACCGTGTCCGGATCGTCGCTGTCATGCCTGAAAGTCTCCTGCGAACCGACACTGTGCTCCGGCACTTGCGGGGTGACGCGGCGACGGTCCCGTCCCCACGCCAGCTCACTGAGCATTCCGCCCGCGTGCGGGCCGAAGGTCGGGCGCAAGGTATTACGTGGCGTAATGGCGAGATCGCCGATGGTGTAGATACCGAGTCGATGCAGCTTCTGTGCGGTGGCCTTACCCACTCCCCACATCGCCTCCACCGGCAATGGGTGAAGGAAAGCCGAAACTCGTTCCGGTGTGACCTCGATCAGTCCATCCGGCTTCGCAGCCCTGGAGGCGACCTTGGCGACGAACTTGGTCGGGCCAATACCGACCGAACAGGTGATCTGCTGTTCGTCGGCCACAACAGCGCGAACATACTCCCCGATCTGCGATGGGCTACCGAACATGCGCACGGCACCAGTCAGGTCCAGGAAGGCCTCATCGATCGATGCCGACTCCACAACAGAGGCAACCGACCGGAAGACAGCCACAATCGCCTTCGACACCGCGGTGTAGCTGTCGAAATCGGGAGCCAGAAAGGTGGCCTGCGGCGCTAGACGCCTCGCCTCGGTCGAGGACATGCCGGAGCGTACGCCACGGGCCCTCGCCTCGTATGTGGCGGACAACACCACACCTCGCGGGGAACCGCCGACGATCACTGCCGTGCCCCGCAGCTCGGGGCGGCGACGCAGCTCAACGGACGCGTAGAAGGCATCCATATCGACGTGCATCACAATGCGGGGCGGCATCTTCCATCCTATCGAACGTCTGTTCGATACCAGACTAGCCGCTTACTGGCGAATAGCTCGACGCCACGTCGAGTGGGCGTTCGCGTACGGCACTGAATCCGATTGCCCGCTCGACGAGTCGCAGGAAAGCCCGCGCATCCCTAACCAGGTCGTCCGCCTCGCGTGCACTCACAATGGAGGTGGCTCCGGCGCGGATGGCATCACGCCTAGCCTCAGTCGCTGCGAAGAACGCGGCCCACTCAGCGAGCTCCGGTGCGACCTCGGCCAGCATCTGCCAGGCATTGCGGGGACGCCCACGTGTGCGACCACTGCCGCTCGGCGCTCGATGCGTCAGGACGATAGCCACCACGCGCAACGCGGCAAGGTGGGCGGCCAGATACCGGTCGTTCGGACGTCGCGCCAGCTCGGCTTCGGCAAGAGCACTGCGCGCGCGCCGTAGATCGTCGTTGCAGCCCATCAGGTTTGGTCCTCTTAGTCGATTCAGATCGGGAGCCTCGACCCGGGGTTTCGTTGCCACGATGCAGATGGGGGTCGAGGTCCATCTGCACCGAGGCAAGCCCGCAGTACGTGCCGCGAACACGCACTCGTTGTCGGCCAGGCGTCTGCTGCGGCTGATCACCCAGAAGCGCTATTTAGAACGCCTGTTCGAACACGGACTAACCTACACCCCGGGACCGACAGTTCGTCAAGCGAATGTACGCCGCGGAACGGACAAACCATCGACGACTCGTCGATGCACTGCAGGAGGGCGGCGCGGTCTGGTGTCGGAAACGAACGCTGTCCCCTCGCACCCATTGCAGGGCCCTATGATCCAGCCCATGAGCGACAACTCCGGCAAGACCGCGCTGGTCACCGGCGCGTCGTCCGGCATCGGCGAAGCCACGGCGCTGCAACTCGCGGAGCTCGGATACACCGTCTACGCCGGTGCCAGACGCATCGATCGGATGTCAGATCTGGCCGATCGCGGAATCCGGACCAAGTCGGTCGATGTCACCGACGACGGATCCATGATGGCACTCGTAGAGATGATCATCGCCGACACTGGACGCATTGATGCGTTGATCAACAACGCCGGCTACGGAATGTATGGGGCGTTGGAGGACGTGCCTATTGAGGAGGCGCGACGTCAGTTCGAGGTGAACGTCTTCGGTCTTGCCCGGCTTACTCAACTGGTGCTCCCCCACATGCGCGCACAACGCGACGGGTACATCGTGAACATCTCTTCCATGGGCGGCAAGATCTGGGAGCCGCTTGGCAGCTGGTACCACGCGAGCAAGTTCGCCGTGGAAGGGCTGAGTGACAGCCTGCGCGTCGAGGTCGCGGAGTTCGGCATCAAGGTCGTGATCATCGAGCCGGGCACCATCCGGAGCGAGTGGGGCGGGATTGCGGCCGACCAGCTGGAGGCAACCTCCGCGAAGACCCCGTACGCCAGGCAAGCCAAGCTTGTCGCTGCTGGGCTTCGCGCAGCCGAACGCATGTTTATCGCAGCCGGCCCGGAGGTGGTTGCCGAAGTGATCGGCAAAGCGGTGCAAGATCCCAAGCCGCGTACCCGATATACAGCTGGGGGCGGAGCTCGGGCCATTCTGCTCGCCGAGTGGATCCTGCCCGACCGAGGCTTCGACCGCTTTATCCAATTGGGCTACCGGCTTGCCTCGCGCGGTGGCTGACCGGCAGGGGTGCCCTCATCTGGGTGCGCCCAAGCAACTTGTCGGTTCGATGAGAAAGTGGTCACTAACAACATCACATCTGCCGAAACTGATGTTGTAAACGACCAGTTAGGCGAGCAGGCCGGCGGCAGCAATGCTCGTCGACTCAATCGCCCCAACCCATGCTGAAGACCTCGAACGTGGCGGCCATAGGAACTCCCAGACGGGTTCCTGCCTGTCGGGCACCACTTTCCAAGAACTCGGCGGGGTCAAAGGACTCCCATCCCAATCCATCGATGTAGGCCTTATGAGCGGCCAACGAGGCAACCCCGCGTTCGAAGGTCTGTGTGGTCTCTACCGCATGTTTTGCGTCAGGTGAGAAGGCAGCCCACACCTGGCGTACGCCGCCCCACCGCTCCAGCCCATCCTCGATCTGTTCGTGGAACACCCAGCGGTTTCCGGCGTCGCGTACGGCGTCCAAGGTCGCTCGCCCAGTAGCGATATGGTCAGCCTGGTTGAGGGGTCCACCCCAGGTGTCGCGGAAGTTGTTGGTGATCACAATCTCAGGTTGATGCCGCCGTACGGCAGCACAGATTGCTCGCCGCAACGGGACTCCGTACTCCAGTACTCCGTCTGGCAACCCCAAGAAGTCCACTGTGTCGACTCCGACGATCTTCGCTGACTCCAGCTGCTCGGCCTCGCGTATCACTCGCGCCTCTGCCGGATCCATTCCGTCGATACCCGCTTCACCGCTGGTCACCATGACGTACACCACGTTCTTTCCTTGATCAGTCCAGCGAGCGATGGCTGCCGCGGTGCCGAATTCAAGATCGTCTGGATGGGCGACGACACAGAGGGCTGTGGTCCACGCTTCGTCGACAGCTTCGAGATCTGGCATGCGCCTTAGACTACGGCTGCCACCGCGGCCCTACGCTCCTCCCATGGACCTGCGGCATGCGGCGACAAGCTGATGTCTCATCCTGTGGTCGTGATCGGCGGCGGGCTGGCGGGCCTGGCTGCCGCAGCCCGGCTCGCCAAGGTCGGCCACCAGGTTGAGCTCTATGAGCGGTCAGAGACATTGGGCGGCAATTGGGCGCCCTACCAGCTACCTAGTGGTACCACGGTGGACGATGCGCCCTCGATCATCGGCTTCCCGGCACCATGGCGTGACCTGTTCCGCAAGAGCGGTCGCCCGTTGGAAGCTGAGCTTGCACGGATGGGCTATGCCCTAGAACCAGCCCAGCCGGCCACAATGATCTTCGCTGACGGTGCCGAGCTGACGCTGCCAACGGACCGTGGTGGACAGCACGCCACCCTGACCGCTGCATATGGCCGTTCAGTCGCCGAGCGCTGGCGTAATCTGCTCGACCGACTCGACCAGGTATGGCAAACCCTCCGCGGCCTTGGGCTGGAGGCCGAGCTGCGCAGCCGCGACCAGCTGAGCAGGACCACCAGGCGTACGCTTTTCGGCCGGCGTATGACGCTCGCCGATCTTGCCATCTCCGTCGACCATGATCATCTCAGCGCTTTGATTCGCAGCGTCGCCTACCGCTTGGGCTCAGTGCCCGAGCAGACGCCGGCCTTCGTGGCGGTGGAGCTGTCCACGCAGCGCACGTTCGGACGCTGGCAGGTACACCCGTTTGAGACCAGCTCCAGACTCGAGACCGGTCGATCCTCGATCCTGGTGGAGGCTTTGGCGGGCCGTCTCGCGCTACGCAAGGTGCAAGTCCATCTCAGCTGCCCGATCGAGAACATCCACCTTCACAACGGTCAGGTCGCGGCGGTTGCGACCAGCGCTGGCGACCGCCCTGCTTCGGCAGTCATCGCTACCTGCGACCCCTGGCAGACCTTCAACGAGCTGCTCCCCGGCAACGCAGCCCGGCGGACCCGGCGCCAGTTGCGCGGACTCAGTCCGGCGGCAGCTCCGACCGTCAGCCACCGGGAAGCCCCGATGCCCAGGGCACCGCTCCGTGAGACAGTCAATCTCACCGAGGCCGGCATACCGACAGTCAGTTATCTCCGCCAACTGGCCGACGGCGGGCTACGGACAGTTCATGACTTCAACGCGACGCGCCCCCGAGCCTCGTACGGAGTGGCCTGGAGCCGCTTCTCCAGCTGGCTCCGCCGACCCTCCGTGACCACTGAGATCCCGGGCCTCTACGCCGCGTCCCCCGCCTCTCCGGCAGGTCCTGGCGCATCTCAGGTCGTGCTCTCAGCGGCCCTAGCCGCCTACGGCGGCGACGATTACCTGCGCCACCGGATCGCGCGCCGCTGATCGGAGGACGAGCGAGGAGACACGCTTCTCGTCGGCGCGCGAGGACGACGACAGCGGACCATCGAGCGCGATCCGCGCGACGCGGAGCGTCGCAATCAAAAAACGGCATCGCGCGCCGCTGATCGGAGGACGAGCGAGGAGACACGCTACTCGTCGCCGAGCGA